>CAMWSV010000035.1 GCA_947177015.1 uncultured Porphyromonadaceae bacterium | reverse complement strand
ATAATCTGAGTTTAATTCAATCAGATTATCACAATTTGATCAGAGGATTACTTTTGAGACTCTTCCGTTGGCGATCCTGATATATACACCCTTGTCGGGGTTGATGACTTTGATGCCTTCGAGAGTATAGAAGGTGGGGAGTCCCTCAGCGGCATTGACCGTATTGATGCCGGTAGATGTTTTTTCGGAAATAGTGGCCTCCAGCACATACATTTTATCCTTATAGATACGATTGTTGTCTACAAGGCAGATACGCAGTTCGTAGGTTTCATCAGAAGCAGGCAATTTGATGGAATCGGTTAGAGTCATACCCATCGTGTAAGCGAACTCAGCGGGCATCCATGCATCTTCCTCTTCTGATACTGCAGCACGAGTTAAGGGATTGATATCGGGGTCATTTTCCATAAAAGGAGTCTCAATGGCGAGATTTGACCATCCTTCGGGTACGGTAAATGTCACGACTGCCTCTTCACCTTTTGCCACTTCTGCTTTGAGAAAGATAGTGCTCATTCCGAAAGAGTTTTCCTCTTCAGTCTCGAATTTGAGTTCGGCACCTTCGATATTACAGGTAGCCGTAAGAGTGTCCGGAGTATCGAGGGCAACCGGCTCAGATGGTTCTGTAGGCTCGCCGGGTTCAGTCGGAGGGGTTACAATTATGTCGCCCTCCCCCTCGGTGATTGTTGCTTCCAGACGATACTGCATGCCCATATATGCGTTGTCGTGGTCTACCAGGCAGATCATAATCTCAAATTCTTCATCAGAAACGGGGAGAGAGATTGAATTTCCGAGTTTGAATCCTAATGCTGTCACCATAGAGGTGGGTATCATCTCACTCTCATCTGCCGGGATATGTGTCAACGGACCAACGTCAGGATTTCCCGCTCCGTAGAAGGGATCCTGAATTGCGAGTGAAGTCCAACCTTCGGGAACATCGATTGTGATGGTGGCGCTCTGTCCTTCCGGCACAGTCGCTTTTACGATGATGTTGCTCATTCCGAGAGGGGACTCCTCTGCAGATTGAGAGATTACTTCTGCGCCCTCTACATTGCAGTGGGCGGTGAGTACTTCGGGAGCCTCAAGAGCAGCACGCGTATATGCGTACTGAGGAGTCTTTCCGAGGGCATACGCCGGAGCAGCGATTGCAGCCGACATTGCGAAGGCAATAGTAGCCAAAAGTAAGGAATACTTTTTCATAGGGATAATGTTAAATTAATAGGTAAGAAATAAATTAAGTTAAATATGGTAAGAAAAAAATGTATAGTTCGCAAGTATCTGATAATTTATCGGGATACGACAAAAAACTTCTGAACCCGAATCTTTAGGCTGACGCCCTACAGAATATAGTCAGGTTTATCCGAATGCAAATTTAATAATTTAAATGAAAAATATGAAGGACGCATCTTAAAATGATGCGTCCTTCATTAATAATCTGCGATTATGGTCTGAAAAACCGAAATAATGGTAACGTAAACGGCGTGCCGTTTATATCGTGTTGAAATATCCGACGGCTCAGAGCACTACTTTAGAAACTTTGTCGCCGACAACCTTCACGTAGATGCCTTTGACGGGATTTTCAACTTTAATGCCTTCGAGAGTGTAATACTCAGCCTTTTCTTCAGCGGCATCGATTGCTTCTACTGCAGCAGCCTCGTCTTTAGAAACGTAGACGTAGAAGAAGATGGGGTTGGCTTGGTCAAACTGATTGTTGTAAACGAGATATACGTTGAATTCAGGGTTGTACTCGCCGCCGGTTTCGAATTTGAGTTCATTTGAAACTTCGCAATTGAGAGCCTGTAAATACTCAAGGGGCATCCAGTCTGCTTCCTGAGCAGCCTTGAGGGGCTGGATCATACCTCTGGGATCGAATGTGTGCATAGAGATTACGCCGTCCCAACCTTCGGGCGTAGCCACAGTGATGGTGAATGTATCGTTGGGCGTCTTACCGTTAACGTATACTTCCATATAACCCGTAGAATCGAATTTCTGAGTCACTGTGATTTGGTCTGAATCAGTGGTGATGTCGAGAGTTTCGGGGAATGTGGGTTCCTTTATGGTTGAAGCGTCAACGTATTCGCAGGGGTAGAGTTGGAGATTGCCGTTGTGAGTGGTTACTGCAACGAGTACGTTGTAAGTGCCTGCTGGTTCAGAAGCCAGACCAAACTGATTGTAGAGAGTGAATGTTGAGCCGTCGAGGAGAGTGATCACAGTGCTTCCATGTTGGATTTTACCGTTCACTTCAGTGTCTTCAGGAGTAGCAGTGTCAAACTTGATACCCTTGATCCAGCCAACGCGGTTGATGTCTGCTTCTGTGATTTCTGAGAATGTCTCATATCTTACAGTCTGATTGCCGATAGCCTCGGGGAAAGAACCGCTCCATTCAAGCAGACCATTGTAAGTAGCGTTCTCAGCCTCCCAACCGCCGGGGATGATGTCGCCGGTCTTATAATTGTTGTTGCCGTAAAGGAGAGTGCCTTTGTCGAAGAGGTCAGTGACATATACATATCTGCCGCTTACGAATACTACGCTGAGGTCGCCGGTAACGAAAACTTTGTCACCCTTACTGCCGGCTTTCTCAATCATCTTTGCAATAGTGAGAGCGCCGTCAACAACTTGGAGTGTGTATGATACCTTACCGGGTTGGAAAGTGTCTGATTCAGGAGATTCAGCGGTGATCACTGTTGTGCCTGTACCCATGATTCTTACGCCGACAGTTTTGGTGCCATTTTCAGAAATATTCTCGTAGATTTCACCTACAGCGGGGTTGGAAGAAGTATATGTTACTTCGAGATTGTTGGGGTTCGAGAGCACAGCCTTACTGAAGAATTTAGTAGTACTGTCAACGATGAAGGACAATCCGTTGAAAGCGAGACCTGAAGGCTCTCTATCGTCGGCAACTGCAGGTTCGCCGTAATACTTCACATCTGAGAGCCATACCACACCGTTGCTTTTTGCGGATGCGCAATCGATGGAAATACGATAGTAAGCATTACCCACGGGAGTGGCAGTGACATCGAGAGTCAAAGTCTTACTTGTAGTGTTATAATCGTCTTCAGAAGCGGTAGCAACCTGCTCCCAGACGTTAGCATCAAGTGAACGTTCCAATGTGAATGAGTTCACGATACCGGTTTCATTAAATTTATTTATACCGAGCACTACAGAAGTAACAGCATCGGGCATAGCGAAGAGAGATGTGATAGTGCCTGTGGAGGCATTGCCTTTTCTGCCGCATTTGATGCATTCCCAGCCGTTCTTGTTGTTATTGAAGTTGCCGATTTCGAAAACTTCAGTTGCCGACAATTTGTAATCAAAAGTTTCAGTATAAGCGCTGTTGCCCGCATAATACTTGTTGCCGACATTAACGGTTTGGCCGAACTGCAAATCATAAAGCAGGTCAGCGGCCGAAACTGCGCTGCTACTGAGCGCAACTGCGGCTAAAGAAAGTAAAAATTTGTTCATTTGTTAGAGTGTTATTGAGAATTAAAATTGTATCAATCTCCGGAATAGGCGTGCAGGAAGCCTGCTCACCATTCATACTACCTGCAAAATTAATTAATTTTTTTATAATTTAAAAAATAAATCCTCTATTTTATCCGTTAATATGAATTTTTAACGAATCCAAAACAAATATACGGATTTGAGGATTAAAATGTTTAGAGGGGTAGGACGAAGAGGTCGACATCGGTGAGGGTTCCGTTGGCGAAGTGCCAGGAGGGGAGAGTGCCGCATTTTTTGTAGTCTGCCTTAAGGAAGAGTCGGTGGGAGAGGGTATTGTCGGAGAGAATTTTTGCGGCCAAGGTATGAAGTCCGAGTCGATTGTAGGCGTAGTGGCGGCCGCGCTGAAGGATTTCGTAAGCGTAACCCTGTCGGCGGTAGGAAGGCAAAACGTATATCGCAAGGAATGAATGGCGATGAAGCAATTCTAATTGGTAGAAATCAAGTATACCAACTACTTCACCACTGTTGTAATCCTCAGCAATCAGACGCAATTGACCATCGCGGATAGGATCCGACGTGTAATTTTCGGCATAACTGCGTAAAATATTCCTTGATAAAGGAGCAATGAGGTCGGAATCGCCCCATGAATCCTCATCATTTTCTGTGGTGAAGAGTAGATCGGCATCTGCGGGTTCTACGGCGCGGAAACGGATTTCAGGCATAATATGTCAATGCGGGTGGAAGGATTAAGACTTGATGGGGCATTTTATCTTGATGAGGTATTTTATTTTGAACCGAAGGGTACACGGTTGAGTATTGATCTGCCGAGAGTGAGTTCATCGGTATATTCGAGTTCATTGCCGATGCTGATGCCGCGTGCCAGGATAGAAATCTTGACACCGGAATCGGCAAGCCTGCGGAAAATGTAGAAATTAGTGGTGTCACCTTCAATGGTGGGGTTTAGTGCGAGGATAATCTCCTTGATATCCTCCTTCTCCACACGCTCCACGAGCGAATCTATCTCCAGATCTGAGGGAGAAATACCATCAAGAGGGGAGATTACACCACCCAACACGTGATACAGACCGTGAAACTCACGGGTAGACTCGATAGTGAGCACATCCTTCACCGATTCCACCACACAGATGGTGGAAGCATCGCGGCGAGGATTCGAGCAGAGTTCGCACTCTTCATTCTCGCTGATATTGTGGCAGCGTTTGCAATACTTGATATTGCGACGCATTGCAATGAGGGATTCTCCGAGTCCGACAGCAGTAGCCTCCTCCTCACGGAGCAGGAAAAGTGCCAGTCGGAGAGCAGTCTTCCCCCCGATGCCGGGAAGTTTTGAAAGATGTTCCACCGCATTGTCAAGCAGAGTGGAATTATATGATTGAATCATTTGTCAAGAAAGAAAAAAAGAGTAATTTTGTAAAATATTAATGTCATTGGCTAAGGCATAAAAGCAACCCGCTTGGATATACAGCCTGCTTAGAAATGTTTCAATGACAATCCATTCAATAGTAACGTAAATATGATTGATTATATTGCAGGACCTCTCGCTGAGGTGCAGCCTACAGTCGCTGTAATCGACTGTGGCGGAATAGGATATGAGGTTAACATCACGCTGATAGATTATGGCAAACTGCAGAATGTGGAGAAAGCGAAACTCTATGTGCACGAAGCCATACGCGAGGATGCCCATCTTCTCTATGGATTTCTGAGCAAAAGCGACCGCCAACTATTCCGCCTTCTGATCAGTGTGAGCGGTGTGGGTGCCAATACAGCACGCCTTATTCTATCGTCGCTTACCGCCGACCAATTATCGGAGGCAATCGCCTCGGGCAACGATAAATTGCTGAAAGGAGTGAAAGGTATTGGGGGGAAAACAGCCCAACGCATAATTGTTGACCTGAAGGATAAAATAAATGTGGATGTCACAACGTTAAGTAGTCATGCCACCCTTGCTGACGACTCATATAAAGATGCGCTTGCCGCGCTCGTGATGTTGGGATTCACTCAGGGTCCGAGTCAGAAAGTGCTTCAGAAACTCTTCAGTCAGCAGCCCGATCTCACCACGGAGCAGGCCGTAGCCAAGGCTTTGAAAATGCTTTGATGCTGCCGGCGGCAAATCTCATCCGCAGGATGATTGTCGGGGGAAACCTTTCGAACTGACCATTATGACATCTGCTGATAATAAGCGACAGAATAAACATCATTCAACTATGCGGCCGGCAATAATACTCGGATTATTGCTGGCTCTGATCGTGTCTGTGGCATCGTTAGGACAGTATCGCAAATCGGAACTCGATCCGCCCCCTCCTCCGCCGGCAGGAAATGCAGCCGCCGGGTATCTCGGCAACACCGATATCCCCGACAGCATCATATTGCCCTCACCCGTGAGCCCCACTTTGCCACGCGGATATGCCGACTATCTTGGCAAGGAATATGCGGCTGACCTCTCAGATCCATCCAACATTACCACACAGGCTGAATTTGATCCCGCCACCGGAATGTATGTACTCCGCACTCGTCTGGGCGAATACGATATAGTCACCCCCTACATGATGACGCCTGAGGAATACAATGCAGCCATCAACCGCCGGGAGATGTTTGACTATTTCCAGGAGAAAAATTCATATG
The DNA here is from genome assembly GCA_947177015.1 of uncultured Porphyromonadaceae bacterium. Lineage (GTDB taxonomy): Bacteria > Bacteroidota > Bacteroidia > Bacteroidales > Muribaculaceae > Lepagella. The sequence goes on along the minus strand of CAMWSV010000035.1, from coordinate 8,448 downwards.
CCACAGCGGAATCTGACAAACAACCGTTTGACATTCTTGATATGAACTTCGCGCTCGGACCGCTTGAAAAAGTATTCGGTCCGGGTGGTGTGCGTCTCACCACACAGGGTTCAATTCAGTTGACTATGGGAGTGAAGAGCAACAAGACCGATAACCCTGCTCTTTCGCTGAAATCGCGACGCAAGACATACTTCGACTTCGATCAGAAAATTCAGGCTACGATCGGTGCTTCGGTAGGTGATAAGTTGAAATTCAATATGACCTATAATACCGATGCAACCTTTGATTTTGACTCCAAAAACCTCAAACTCGCATACGAAGGCAAAGAGGATGAGATTATCAAATCTATAGAGGCGGGTAATGTATCAATGACTACCGGATCATCGCTGATTCGCGGCGGTACGGCTCTTTTCGGTGCAAAGGCCAAACTACAGTTCGGCAAACTCACTCTCACCGGTGTGCTCTCGCAGCAGAACTCCGAGTCTAAGACAATCAATACCTCAGGCGGGGTGCAGACCACCAAATTCTCCGTACGTGCTGATGAATATGATGCCAACCGCCACTTCTTCCTTGCCCAATACTTTTATGAGAATTACGACACATTCGCAGCGCGTCTGCCGCTCGTAAACTCGGGTATCAACATCACGCGTATCGAAGTGTGGGTCACCAACAAAAACTCCAACTATCAGGAGAGTCGTAACTTCGTGGGATTCATGGACCTCGGCGAGAACCGGAATCTTGCCAATGACTACTGGGTCACCGACCGCTCCATGCCTATACCCACCAACTCCTCCAATAATCTGCTGGAGGTGATGAAGACTCAGTATCCCGAGGCAAGAAACATCAATAGCGTTACTCAGGCACTCGAACCGCTGCAGGCGTTCGGCATCAGTGGAGGCAGAGATTATGAGAAAGTGGAAAGTGCCCGATTGCTGAAGTCGAACGAATACACACTTAATCCTCAGTTGGGCTACATATCGCTGAAGCAGGCGCTCAACTCCGATGAAGTGCTTGCCGTAGCGTATGAATATACCTACAATGGCAGAGTCTATCAGGTAGGTGAATTTTCGAGCGATGTGACTCAGACAGATCAATCGCTCTATCTTAAGATGCTCCGTGCCACTACGATTTCGACACGTCTTCCCATGTGGCGGCTTATGATGAAAAACGTATATAATCTCGGTGCCTATCAGATCGAACAGCGTAATTTCAAGTTAAATATCAAGTATCTGTCAGACACTACGGGTACTGAAATCACATATCTCCCCATCGGTGAAATCTCGAACATCCCTCTTCTGCAGGTGATGAATCTCGACCGCATCGACTCTAACCAGGAGTCTAATCCCGACGGAATGTTCGACTTCATCGAGGGCTACACCGTGCAGGCGCAAAACGGCAGAATCATATTTCCCGTAGCGGAGCCTTTCGGCACTCACCTCGAACGCCGTATCGGTAATCCCGCTCTTGCTGAACCATACGTTTATAAGGAACTGTATGACTCTACTTTAGTAGTGGCAAAGCAATTCGCCGATAAGGATAAATATTCGCTCGTGGGTGAGTATCAGGCATCGAAGGGGTCGCAGATACGCCTTAATGCCATGAACGTACCGCGTGGGTCGGTGGTGGTCACTGCCGGAGGTGCTACACTTCAGGAAAACACTGACTATACGGTAGACTATGCGATGGGTATAGTCACCATCACAAATCAGAGCATAATTGACTCGGGTACTAACGTGAGTGTCACCCTCGAAAACCAGTCGATGTTCTCGATGCAGCGCAAGACTCTCTTGGGACTCGATGCTCAATACCGATTCTCAAAGGACTTCACTTTAGGCGGAACGTTGCTGCATTTCTCCGAAAAAGCCCTCACCGAAAAGGTAAACCTCGGCGACGAAGTGATCAACAACACAATGTGGGGTGTGAACCTTTCTTATAATAAGGAATTCCAATGGCTCACCAATCTTATAAATAAGGTGCCTACCATCAATGCCAAGGCACCGTCGGCACTTCGCCTATCGGCTGAATTTGCACAGTTGGTGCCTCATAAGCAGAAAAGCGGCTCCAGCAAGGGCTCATCATATATCGACGACTTTGAATCCACACAGACCGGTGTCGATCTTCGATCGCCATATTCATGGTTCCTCGCTCCGACACCCTACGATGGAAGTGCCGACGCACTCTTCCCCGAAGCCGCTCTCTCAAATAATATCGACTACGGAAAGAACCGTGCGTTGCTGTCATGGTATTATGTCGACCGTCTGTTTACTCAGAAGAATTCATCATCCATACCGGGTTATCTGAAAAACGACCTTAAACAGTTGTCGAATCCCTACGTCAGAGAAGTTAAGGTTACCGAACTTTTTCCCAATCGCGATGTGGTGTATGGTGAGCAGAATCTTATCCAGTGTCTCAACCTGAGTTTCTATCCTCAGGAGCGCGGCCCCTATAACCTTGATGCCGATAATATAGACTCGGAAGGCAATCTCCTCTTCCCGGAGCGCCGCTGGGGTGGCATCATGCGTAAAATGGATAACACCAACTTCGAGAATTCAAATGTGGAGTATATCCAGTTCTGGATGCTCGATCCCTTCCTTGATCCTGAAAATCCCAACCTTGATGGGGGCGACCTCTATTTCAACTTCGGTGAAATCTCAGAGGATATACTTAAGGATGGTATGAAGAGTTATGAGAATGGTAATCCCATCGACGGCAACAATACTTTCATGTCTGAGACCAACTGGGGCAGAGTAAGCCGTCAGAACTCACTCACGTACGCCTTCGAGAATGGTCAGGGAGCGCGTCCCAAGCAGGACCTCGGTCTCGATGGACTCTCGGATGATGAAGAATTCAACTTCTCATCATATAAAGACTACGTGGATAAGTTGCGCCGGAAACTCTCGCCTGAGAAGATCAGCGAATTGCAGGAGATTCCGTGGTCGGCATTCAACGACCCGGCGGGGGATGACTATCACTTCTTCCGCTCGGATTATTATGATGCCACACGCGCTTCCATACTCGAACGCTACAAGCACTATAACGGAGTGGAGGGTAACTCGCTTTCGCCAGATGAGAGCAGCAACTCCCAATATCAATCGGCACGTACGGTGCCTGATGTGGAAGATATCAATCAGGATAATACCCTCAATGAATATGAGCGCTATTTCCAGTATAAAGTGTCGATACGTCCGGAGGATCTCGAGGTCGGTAAGAACTATATTGCCGATAAGCAGGTTTCGCGCGTCAACACCAGGATAGGCGAGCAGGAGGTGACCTGGTATCAGTTCAAGATACCTTTGGCACAGCCCGATAAAGTGGTGGGAGGCATCAACGACTTCTCCACAATCCGATTTGCGCGTATCTTCATGACAGGATTTAAGGCCACGACTCACCTCCGATTCGCTACTCTCGAACTGGTGCGCGGCGAATGGCGCGACTATCAGTTTAACCTCAACAGCCGTAACGATTCTCCTGCCGAGGGTGAACTCGATATGTCGGTGGTCAACATCGAGGAGAATGCCGGCAGAGAACCGGTAAACTACGTCTTGCCTCCCGGTGTAGACCGTATCCAGGATCCGGGGCAGTCGCAGGCTACTCAACTCAATGAGCAGGCGCTCCAACTCAAACTTACTAATCTGCAACCTGGCGATGCACGCGGTATCTATAAGAATACTCAGGTGGATCTGCGTATCTATCGCCGTCTGCAGATGTGGGTGCACTCCGAGGCTCTCATCGGCGACCGCACTAATCTTAAGAACGGCGACCTCGCAGTGTTCCTCCGTCTCGGTTCGGACGTAAAGAACAACTACTATGAATATGAGGTACCCCTCGACGTGACACCTCCCGGCAGATATAATAACTATAACTCTGCGGACCGCGCCAGAGTTTGGCCCCTCTCCAATCGTCTGGATATAGATCTCTCAGTGCTCACAGATCTCAAGACAAAACGTAATCACGATCGCTCAGCCGGAATAGAAGGAGTAGGTTATGCAGTGCTTTTTTCCGGACGCGACCCTAATAACGAACATAATCAGATAAGCGTACTCGGCAACCCCTCGCTCTCAGACGTGAGAGTAATGCTGGTAGGTGTCAGAAATAAATCTGCATCCGTCAAGGACGGTATCGTATGGGTCAACGAACTTAAGGTCACCGACTTCAACGAAGAAGGGGGCTGGGCTGCGAATGTCAATGCCAATCTGGCAGTGTCTGATGTGGCTAACCTTAACTTCTCGTTCCATAAGGAAACAGATGGCTTCGGCGCCGTAGACCAGGGATTGTCGAGCCGAAGAATGGAAGATTATCAGCAATATAATGTGGCTGTGCAGGGCGATCTCGGAAAGATTATTCCTGAGAAAGCCAAACTGAGCGCGCCCGTCTACTACTCGAAATCATCTGAGACCACTACACCGAAATATAATCCGCTCGACCAGGATATTCTTCTCAAGGATGCTCTCGATGCCGCTACCAATAAGCAGGAACGCGACTCCATCAAGGGGTATGCCGTGACCCGAAAGATCACGGAAAGTTTCTCTATCTCCAATCTGAGATTCAATGTGACATCAAAAACCCCGATGCCTTGGGACCCCTCCAACTTTACACTTGCTTTCTCCTTCAATAAGCAGAAGAATATGGATCCCACCACGGAGTATCAGAACACTAATGACTACCGTGGGTCGTTCCAGTATTCCTACTCGCCGATGATCACTCCTCTGCGCCCCTTCAAGTGGGTTAAGGGAAAGAGCAAGATGGCAAAGTTCCTTCAGGATTATTCCATCAACTGGCTATTCAGCAATCTTACATTCCTAACTTCGATGACACGCTACTATTACGAGGAGCAGACACGAAGCGAAATCGATGTGGATTTCCAACTCCCGGTGCAGGTGAGCAAGAATTTCTATTGGAATCGCCAGTTGTCGTTAAACTGGACGCCCATTCAGAGTCTGACTCTCTCGTTCAATAGCAATACCACCGCCAGAATCGAGGAGACTATCGGTGCGGTCAATAAGCGGCTCTTCCCGGATAAATATCGCGACTGGAAGGATACCGTGTTGAGTTCGATACGCAATCTCGGCACTCCGTGGAATTATAATCAGACCTTCTCCGGCACCTATCGTGCCCCATTCAATAAGATTCCCGTCCTGGATTACCTCTCCGGATCGGTCACTTATAATTCGACCTATCAGTGGGACAAGGGGTCTACCATCGATGGAGTATATCTCGGTAACACCATTCAGAACCAATCTGCATGGAGCGGTGACGCTCGCCTTAATTTCGAGACACTCTTTAATAAAGTGCCATACCTGCTACGTGTCAACAAACGTTTTGCTTCCTCATCTGCCGGTAGAGGTACGGCTGCTTCGCGTACCGATCGCATGAAGAAGAAGCAGACCAAGAAATTCGAACGAGCCTTCACGCTCTCGATGGATACCACTACTATGGTGGAGCATAATCTTAAAACCAAAAAGGTGAAGTTTCGCGCTACCGCCAACGGCAAACCGGTGACGTTAAAAACTCGTGTAGTCGATGAGAATAATCTGGAAATTCTGTCGAAAGGCACTACAAATATCAAAGTCACTGTCACAGAGGATCAGAATTCAAGTAAGGGCTCGAAATTCGCAAACGATATCGCAGACCATACCGTGCGATTACTGATGATGCCCCGCCAGGCAAGTTTCAGATTCCGTAACTCACATTCGCTCAATCTGCCGCAGTTCCGTCCGAATATCGGTGATATCTTCGGCCAGTCAAAAGCCTACGGTCCCATGTCGCCGGGTCTTGACTTCGCGTTCGGTTTCTATGATGAATCTTATGTGCAGAAGGCTCTTGACCGTAATTGGTTGCTCACCGATAATAACCAGGTGTCGCCCGCTATATGGAACGAAAGTAAGGAATATAACTTCGAACTCACATTGGAGCCGATACGCGGCTTGAAGATTACCCTTACCTCCAATCTCACCGATTCGCGTACGCGTCAGGTGCAGTTTATGTATGAGGGTATGCCTACATCTCGATCTGGCGCATATACGCGTACTCACGTGGCGTTGAAGTCTGCTCTTAAGACCTTTAATGCCGACGATGGCTACGCCTCTGAAGCCTTCAATCGCTTCCTGGAGTATATCCCGCAGGTAGCGGCAAGATATGAATCGTTATATCACGGGATGCATTATCCCACTGATGGCTTCATGGAGGGTAATCCTCTCGGAGGCACCGTCTATAATCCCGAAGTAGGGAAGGTGAGCACTACAAGTTCCGACGTGCTCATCCCGGCTTTCCTCGCCGCTTATAGCGGCGGAGATCCCAATAAGGTTACTCTCGACCTCTTCCCGGGACTCTCATCCATGCTCCCTAACTGGAAGATCACCTACGACGGATTCATCAATATGTGGAACTTCAAGAAAATCTTTAAAGCATTTACACTCAGCCATGCATATCAGTGCACGTATCAGATCGGATCGTACAACTCATATCTTGACTGGCAAGGTGTGAGCGGTGACTATGGTTTCACACTTGATGCCCAGACCAATCAGCCGATTCCCTCATCCCCTTATAACATCGCGAGTGTGGCTATAACAGAGAAATTTGCACCCTTGATAGGATTGAAGGTGACTCTCCAGAATGATATGACACTCAATGCAGAGTATAAGGATTCGCGTACCCTCAATCTCAATCCCTCGGCGGGGCAGGTGGTGGAGACTACTTCGCGCCAGTTTACCGTAGGAGCCGGCTACAAGATTGCCAACTTCAATAAGATTCTGAAGATTGGCAGCAAGCAGGGTAATGTCAGCAACGACCTATCGATGAATCTTGACGTGTCGTATGCCAACAACTCCAGTCTGATCCGTCGTATTGAGACGGCATTCACTCAAGCCACTCAGGGCACTCGTACATTCTCCATCAACTTTATGGCAAGTTATGTCCTGAGTCGACGCATCACTCTGAATGCTTTCTTCGATCATCAGGTGAATACTCCCCTCGTCAGCAACTCTTCTTATCCTACATCCAACTCCAACTACGGCATCGGAGTCAACGTCTCCCTCGCCCGTTGATACACCCCGTTAATACAAAAGGATAGGTAATAAAAAGAAAGTGTGAATACTACAAGAAAGAGTGTCAGTAAAGCAGAGAGCAGTCAACAAAAAAGGTTCGGAGATCTCCGAACCTTTTTATATATTTTTCCTAAGATTTGTTTATGCTTCTTCAGTAGCAGTACCGGGGGCAGGAACTGAAATTACGGGTGCTGTGAGAGTGGCAGGGGCCTGTGCGCCAAAATTCTTGTTGGGAACTTCTGCGCGGAATTTTGCCTCCCACCCAAGGGCTGACGCACCGAGTACGGCGGCATCGCTCTCCTTGAGTTCAGAAAGGATTATTTTGGTCTTGCCTTTGAAGATTGGGAAGAGAGATTTCTCAAATGTTTCACGAAGCGGACGCATAAGCAGATCTCCGCTCTTGGCAAGTCCGCCGAAGAGGATGATGGCCTGAGGGCTTGAGAATGCCACCATATCTGCCAACGCCTCACCAAGGATTACTGCAGTATATTCGAAGATTTCCTTAGCCAATTTATCACCTGCTATGGCAGCGTCATATACATCTTTTGAAGTGATATTCTCGATATCGAGGTTGCGGAGCACTGAGGGATCCGAACGCAACTCAAGGAATTCACGTGCTGTGCGAGCCACACCGGTAGCAGAGCAGTATGCCTCAAGACATCCCGTGCGACCGCAACCGCAAACACGGCCGTTATTGCGCTTCATGATCACATGACCAAGTTCGCCTGCGAATCCGTCATGACCATATACGAGTTGACCGTTGACTACGATACCCGAGCCTACGCCCGTGCCGAGTGTAATCATAATGAAATCCTTCATCCCGCGGGCAGCGCCGTAGGTCATTTCGCCGAGGGCGGCAGCGTTGGCATCATTGGTGACAGCCACCGGTATGCCGTTGAACGCCTTGCTCACCTTCTCAGCGATGGGGAGTATACCTGTGCCCCAGGGAAGGTTGGGAGCATTCTGGATTTCACCGGTATAATAGTTGGCGTTAGGCGCACCGATGCCGATACCCTGAAGTTGATCCTCAGCATCGTTAAGACGCAACAGTCGCTCTACTTCTGTGTGAAGTTCAGCGATATAATCGTCAAAATTGGAGTGCTTGCGAGTCTTGATTGAGTCGCTGGCCACTACGTGACCGCGGGCATCTACGATACCGAATACGGTGTTAGTACCGCCGATATCAATGCCGAGTACATACGGTTTGCTCATAACAAATGTAGTTTTTTCAGAAGTTTTTATATTGTAATTTTCAATCAGAAGAGTTTTTCATGCGTATCATCTTAGCGTATCATCCCATTGAGTGATTATTGATGATCTGTCCGCATGTATTTGCAAAGATAAGAATTTTTTTTCTTATATAACCAAAATTATCGCTTAAAAGATTGTTAGAATAGTATAAGAT
>CAMWSV010000034.1 GCA_947177015.1 uncultured Porphyromonadaceae bacterium | reverse complement strand
GTTTCATATTCATCTTATAATCTATGCAGAAATTATGAATTAGATTTTCCCTACAAGATCAATGGATGGTGTAAGGGTATCAGCACCCTCTTTCCATTTTGCCGGACAAACTTCACCGGGATGGGCTGCCACAAACTGAGCGGCCTCAATCTTACGAAGTAATTCTTCAGCATTTCTGCCTATGCTGTTGTCTTGTATCTCAACAAGTTTGATGAGTCCTTCCGGATTGCATACGAATGTGCCACGATAAGCCATACCTGCGCTCTCATCCATTACACCGAATGCGCGTGCAAGGAGTCCGGTAGGATCGGCAAGCATGGGATAGTTGATCTTCTTGATGCTATCGGATGTGTCATGCCATGCTTTATGTACGAAATGGCTATCACAACTTACTGAGTATACTTCCACTCCCATGGATTGCAGTTTCTCATACTTTTCCGCCATATCTACAAGTTCAGTAGGGCAAACAAATGTGAAATCGGCAGGGTAGAAGAAGAATACAGCCCATTTGCCCAATACATCTTTGTCAGTTACAGTTTCAAACTCCCCATTGTGATAAGCCTGAACGCTAAACTCGGGAATGTGAGAATTAATAATTGTTTCCATTGTAAATAAATTAAGTTTTTAAATTCAGATTTGAAATGTAATTTGCTCATAAGGATATCCTGAATACTTGCAATAACATTTTCATCCAATATGTTTTAAAAATTGATTTATATGATAAAATCAAGTACAGGATTCGGTGAGATTTATTTTTTTTGAAGGATATTTTCTCTATTAGGTTGAGCCGCATATTCCGCTATGAGCCTTTACTAAAGAGTCCAATATACTCGTTTAAAATTCAAAAATAACTATTCGCTAATTTTTGAGACTTACTTACACCATAATAACTTATCATTAATTCATAAAGTTCACATTATTCAGGGTATTAATTTTTTTTAAGATTTCGAAACTAATATCCGGTTAAATATTTGGAATAAGTATAACTTAAGAGTCTTGATTCAGATTGCAGTCTTGCGCATACGTAAAGAAATTGCTATATTTGCGAAAATATAGATAAATACATTATGCGACCGATAATAACCCATTTCACAGACGATGATCTCTATAAATTCACGATGTGCTGCGCAGTAATAGATAATTTCCCGCGCACCAGAGTGAAATATAAATTTAATGATCGCGACAACAGGATCTACCCAGAAGGGTTTGCCGATGCACTGCGCGAGCAGATAGTATATCTTGAAGATCTGAAGATCACGAGTGAGGAGATCGAATTTATGCGGTGCAAATGTAACTATATACCGAATTGGTTTTATAGTTTTCTTTCGGGTTTCCGCTATAATCGCGAATGGGTTAAGGTAAGTCAGGATTCCGAAGGGCATCTCAGCATTGAGATAGAGGGATGCTGGTCAGATACAATCCTTCTTGAAGTAAAAATACTCGCTATCGTTTCTGAATTGTATCATATTATGACGGGAGAAACTGAAAATATGGATATGTCCGGATTCAAAGATTCTGCCTATAATAAAGCCTGCCGACTTATAGAAGCCGGTTGCAAATTCAGTGATATGGGTACGCGTCGGCGCGCATCGTTTCAAGCACAGGATGAGGCGATCGGCGCTATGAAAAAATGTCGCGAAGAAGCAGATGGACCGGGACAATTTGTAGGCACAAGTAATGTATATTTCGCAATGAAATATGATTTAATGCCTATCGGCACAATGGCACATGAGTTTATCTGTGCGATTGCAGGGATGTATGGTCCGTTGATGGCGAATTATCTGGCTATGGAGAAATGGTCACAGACGTATAGAGGCGCGTTGGGTACATTTCTGTATGATACCTACAGATGGAGAATCTTCAGCCTGAATTTCTCTGAAGACTATGCCAATATGTTTAAAGGACTCAGGGTAGATAGTGGTGATAATTATGAACAATTGGATTTAATTGTTGATAAATACCGCTCATTAAACATTGATCCCGCGAGCAAGCAGGTTATATTCAGTAATGCACTGAGCGTGGATAAAGCGATTGCGATTCAGATGTATGCCGAAGGTAAGTGTATCCCATCATTCGGTATAGGAACGCATTTCACTAACGATTTTCCCGGGATAAAACCCAGTAATATTGTGATTAAACTATTGGCTGTAAAAATCACCGAGTCATGGCCGTTCTATTGCGACACCTGCAAACTGAGTGAAGACCTCGGAAAATTCACGGGCTCTAAAGATGTGGTGGAGCGATTTCTTGAAACTCTGCATATTAAGGATTTATAAGGTTAGTTGACACAGCACACAATAAGTACAATAAGTTATGTATGCTGTGTCAATCTTATTTTATGGCGTAAGATACTTTCAATACGTCTGCCGACAAATTACTCTTGAGTGGGATAGATTTCAAGTCTGCTTCTTCCCTCACCATTACGAAGCACTCGGATCTGAGTGTCGATTCTCTCTTCGAGTTCCTCGCGGTGAGAGATTACACCGACTCGTCGACCATTCTGACCTACAATGTCGGGCAGTCTACGTAAAGTTTCCATAACGGAATTTAGACTTGTTGCATCCAATGTTCCGAATCCCTCATCTATAAAGAGAATATCTACATTCATATCACTTTTATTCATGGCAGAAAGTGAAAGTGAGAGTGCCAGTGAAATCATAAACTTCTCACCTCCGGAGAGGAGGGTGGCACTCCTGACTTGCCCCTTATTATAAGCATCTTCTACTAATATGGCAAGTTGTTCGTTGGTATCCGAGCAAGTCAGCGTAAATCTGTCGGTGATTCGATGGAGATATACATTGGCATTTCTCAAAAGAGGGCGTAATATATGAGATTGTACAAGCGTACGGAATCTTGTGCCTCCGAAATAAGAATGTATCTTTCTCCATTTCTCAAAGATTGCTTTCTTTTCATCTAATTCAGTTTTAAGTCCTGCTATCCTTTGCAAATTTTTTTCGTTGGCTTCAAGTTTTGCAGAGAGATTACCTGTTAGTTCCACCAGTTTTTCATATTCAAGATCCAACTCCATCAGTCTATTAGATATTTTCGCTAAGATAGATGTCCGGTTTTGTTGCAACTCATTGCTTGAATCCACGTTCTCAACCTTCGGCACGGAGCAATCCGCACTGAGCAGTAGTGATTGTTTGATGCGGTCAATCTCTGTCACCTTATCAGAGATTAACTTCTCATTGATACTTTTCTTATTATACAAATCGTTGATATAGGCTCTGGCAGGTGTGATGTCATCTTTCAAATTATTGAGATAATTTAATTCATTTTCAGTCATTCCGATTTTAGAGAGTGATTGAATAAGGATCTCATCCGATTCTTCAATAGTTCTCTTACTCTCTGACAGGCGACCGATAACACTGCTCAGCGCTTCGATAATTCTATTTCTTTCTTTTTTTGCTACCGAATCTTCTGTTATCTTTGTTTCGTTATTTAAAACATCAGAATGAGTTGTATCATTATTTGCCGATAAATTATCACCGTCTGCATTTGCTTCCCTTATCAGTGTTGAAATTTGAATATCAATTCTTTCATCGTATTCCTTAAGCAGTTCAAGGAAATCAGAAAATTCCTTTATTTGCTGCGAAATATCTTCGGATTTCTTATTTAATCCAATCAAAATATCAGAATCCCTTTGCAACACATCAGTAGTGGCAGATGTGTTAATTTCCCAGTCACCGTATTTATCTGATATAAGTTGATTGATATTCTTACGTTTTACATTTATCTTGCCCTTTATCTCTTCGATTGACGCAAGCGTAATTCCGTATTGCTGAAGATTCAATTCCTTATTTTTACATATTTCAGAATATTCGGAATTAATTGTGAATTTCAGATTCTCCAATTTCCTTATTTCTTTGATTTGTTTGGAAAGTATAGAATCAAGGTGGTCGGACTTCTCTAAATTTTCAATAACGACACCTAATTCGTTATTTAGTTTGTCTATGCCCGTAGGAATCAATATTTTCAATTCATCCAGTGAAGACTCGGGATTATTTATTATGATCGAAAGATTACTGACTTCAGTATTTATTATCTGTGATTTGACTGCTAAATCTGATATTATTTCCTCTAATAAGGCAGATTCTACAGATAATTGATTTTTAATATCTTGGTATTCGGAATCAATTATCTTGTACTCCTTATTTAGTTTATCGAGACTTGCCGCCGCGCACTCTTTTTCTTCCTCCAGGGGATCGAGTACACCGAAAAATAAATTTTCTACTTCTTCGTTTCGGGCATGGAAGTTATGTTTTTGGCCACAGAGTGGACACAAATCCACATTTTCCAAAGCAAGTTTAGAACGTAATTTTTTGAAATTTTCCTCTACACTCAGATGTATAGAAGTGAATTTCGCTTCAAGAGACTTATATAATTGATCAGCACTTTTAATAGAACTACCGATGTTATTGAGTTTATCGGTAATTTCGGCCTGAGCAGAATTGAGACGTTGAATCTCTTTAAGAACTTTATTTTTCTGCTGATTTTTTTTCTCTGTATCGGATATTATTTTGTATAAATCCTTATATCGTAATAAGGAAGATTGAATCTCATTGTGACTTTTACGTAAATCAAATGCATCAAACAATGATTTCTCATTGTTTGTCTTCTTCCATTCAGAATCCTTTAATTCCAATTGTTGAGTAATTTCGGATCTTTTTTTCAGCGCTTTTGAAAGTTCCTCCTCAATTTCATTCTGCTTCTTTTCAAGAATTTGTAAAGAGTCATTCTTTATCTCCAATTCCTTAGATAATTCAGAAAATTCATTTAATTCACGGATAATTTCTGCACTCTGAGCCAAAATATTTGATATAGAGGCGAAACCTTCAATCTCCTTCTGCAGTGAAGAGTATTGAGTTTGCAACTCCTCAAGACGCAGACATCTTTTTTTATAATCAGCGACAAGTTTTTTTCTGGAGTTAAAAATAGAAGGTATCTCACTCAATATTTTCTTTATTGAGTGCTGAGCATTTAATTTTTTATTAAGTTGGTCTCTTTCAGAAACTGTGGCATCCCAATCCTTAAGAAGTTGTGATGCTGATTTGTATTTCTCTCCGGAGATCTCATCCTCAATAAAATTTTTTTCAATTTCGAGTTTGGATAAATCAGAGAGAGCGTCGAAGAGAGCGTTTAAATTCTGATAATATTTCTGAGAGTTTTGACGATCTGTTTTTTTTGACTCAAGCAATCCGGTGGCCTCGGCAATCTGTTGATTTATAGAAGTAACTTCCTCTTCAGATAATATATGTCCATTCTCACTATTGAGAATTTTTGCGGATGCCTCATAATCTTCTCTCTTCTGTTTATAAATCATGTCAATGGCAGTGCCGTAGGTAGAAAAAATACCTGTTGAGGTCAGTTGTTCCAGAATTTTTTCTCTCTCCTCCTTCCCACCGAGCAGAAAGGATGCAAATTGTCCTTGTGCAAGCATTGCCATTCTGCTGAACTGTTCGTAGGTAAGTCCAATTGCAGTATGAATCCTTTCCTTCACTTCATCCTTGCGAACTCCATCAAGGACTTCCTCATCTGCGATGGTAAGTTTCCAGGCAGATTTTCTGTATCTCCCTCGATTGGTTACACCTAAGGAAAATCTTGCGATATACTCCTTGCCATCGTTACCTTCAAACGTCAATTCACTATAACATTCATTTTTATGTGAGATGCCGATACGGGTATATTGAGAAATATCACTTATAGCAATCTCTTCTCCATTTGTAGTAAATGAATTTTTTTGTTTCGCCACGACTCCTTTAATTCTGGGAGTTGTGCCGAATAATGCCATGGATATGCAATCCAAGATCACGCTTTTGCCGGTGCCTGTATCTCCGGTAATGAGAAATAATGAGGCTGCCTCACCACTTTGAGGATCAATGATACCCTTTTCAAAGTCAATGTCACCGTATTCGATGGATGCTATATTGCGTATTTTAAGTTTCTTTATCTTCATTTCAGAGATTATGCTTAGTAAGAAGGATTCAGGTGTTAATTATCCTGATTCATGAGGAATTCTTCTATATCCTTGAATGTATCGATTATCTCATCCTTTGTAAGAGTTGGATAATCTTCTAATGTAGAAATTACGAATTCCATTGGACTTGTCATCTGTTGTAATTCTGCCACATCGATGACACTATTGTCAATTTGACTAATGTCAGACTTATCTTCAGATTTTCCGGTCCAGATAATCTTAGGATTGTATCGTAAATCATTTCCTCCCTCTTCAAGTATTGAATATACCTGATTGTTAAAATCTGAAGAAAGGTCAACATGATAATCTATTCTCAGGCGAATATAGCCATTGGTGTGATCTGCTGCAAATTTTTTAAGTTCTTTCAAAACCTCTTTTTCAGAAGTGAAAGATTCTTCCTTATTAAGAGGGAGAGTATAGAAGTGTCTGAGTTGTTCAATCCAGAGTTGCTTTATTCTAATTTTTCCGGAATGAGAATCTACATCCACAAGAGATACTGAATGTGGATATGTCTCATCACAACTCACATGAAGTGCACTTCCGGAATATCTAATTACAGGAGCGGAAAGTTCTACTTCATCCTTCATTATCAAATCGGCATGATTTATTGTCTGCGGACGATGGATATGACCTAATGCCATATAGTCGAATCCCGAGTATATTGCATCAGCATCCACGGCTCTTACATTACCGATCTGATCGGAGTGCCCTGTAATGTCGCTTCCGGTTATTGTCAGATGCCCGGTTAAAATCACGGGGAGATTATTCTCATTTTCCGAATTTACATATTCCAGTAATCTCTGATAAACCTCCATACGATCGTTAGCCATGAATGGGAGTGCTACAATATATCCGCTTTTAAGACGTATAATATAATTTTCCTCCCACCTTGCAGAAGTATCGATTGCCGGCGGGGCACTTCCTATCATATATGTATCGGCAAGTTTCCAAATCTCACTATGAGCCTGAATTGTTGAGGGTGAGTCGTGGTTACCGGCTATGATAACTATACACATGTCGGAGCAGGCATCATGCAGGTCAACGAAGGTTTTCGTAAATTCCTGCCATACGGCTGACGAAGGGCGTGGAACGTCAAATATATCTCCGCACACGAGTAAGACATCAGGTTTATATTCAAGAATCCACTCCTTGAGTTGCTTAAAAAAATGTCTATGTTCATCATCACGCAGATAGTGATGATATAAGGTCTGACCTAAATGTAAATCAGCGGTATGAAGGATTCTCATCGTTATAGTGAAATAGGGGAAACTTATCTTTTTTAATTCCAATATCTATTACAAATATACTAATAAATCCTGTATAATGAGATATTGCAACTATAATTTGGTTGGACGAAATTAAATTTTTTATTAAATTCGCAAATAGAAAGTTTATAAATTAGTATTTTGACTATTTATGCGGAATCCGAAATTATTGCTGATCGGTTGCTTCACGATATTTACCTCCTCAACATTAGCGGCTGCTGATATTGTTTCCAATGGTTTGGCCTTTAATATCATAAATTATGATCTTCAGACCGCCGGGGTGACATATCCGGATGAGGTTCAACAAGAACAAACTGATTACTCGGCAGAAAATATTGTAATTCCTGCATCATTCGAATTTGAAGGTAAAATCTGGAATGTAATTGAAATAGGGGATTACGCATTCTCTCAATGTAATAGTCTTGAATCCATCACATTACCTCCAGGCTTAACTAAAATTGGAAGATACGCTTTTTTCAAGGATGATAAATTGAGAGATATTGTCGGAGGCGAAAATATAAAATCTATCGGAGGATACGCATTTGGATATTGCAGCGAGTTAGACAAAGTGCCCTTTTCTGATATTATTTCAGAAATAGGTGACTATGCTTTTGCATATTGTAATGGATTGGCGGACTTTAAGTCCGGAGTAAATCTGAAAATGTTGGGTATCGGTGCATTTTATGGGTGCAGCGGTTTGAAAAATGTAGATCTCTCTGACTTCAGATATGAGATTGGTGCCGATTGTTTCAGCCATTGCACATCACTTGCAAATTTAAGTCTTAATACGGTACTTTCAGAAATCCCTGAGGGATGTTTTGAGAATTGTGTGTCTTTGAAATCATTTGATTTCCCAGCCTCGTTAAGATTAATAGGGAAGCGGGCATTTTACGGATGCTCTGGTTTGTGCGAACTTTCAATTTCAGACACTTTATCTGAAATAGGTGACTATGCATTCTGTAATTGTGTTAATATCTCATCCTGGGAAAATTTAGCACATAATCTGATTATCGGAGAGGGCGTATTCGATAATTTATCTGAGATTAAGAAGATATATATTGCCGGAATGGAGGATCTCCCGAGATATTCTTTTGCCAACTGTAGCGGACTTGAGACAATTGAGTTAGGAGCAGAACTTGCGAGGATTGATGAATATGCCTTCAATGGAAGTGAGAATATTAAAGAAATCTATTCAATCAGCACCATTCCTCCTGTAATTTCAATTAATGCTTTTGAAAACAGCGTAGAGCAGGATGCTACATTGTTTGTGCGGAAAGGGACAAAAATTATGTATGAGCAGGATGCTCAATGGTGTAGGTTTAAAAATATTGTTGAAACCGACACTTTCCCCTTTACCGGACTCGAAATCGTTGATAATGAGAAGGAGTTCTCTATTTCCGACAAAAAGATTGTAGTTCCCTCCGATAGTGGAACAGTGTTAAAAGTATATGATTTAAATGGTAAACTCCTAAGAATTATTTCCAAGGAATCAAATGATGCAGATTTGACGTTATCATCAGGTTTTTATATCGTCACTGATAGGGCAAAACCGCATAAGGTGATAATTCCATAACTATTGGTTATCGTAAAAAATAAAATGTCATTCATCCGGGTACTTTTTTTGAAGCGTACCGCTCGATGAATGACATTTTTGTCGTTTTTCTTGTTCTACAATTTTACCATCAGTTGCAAACCATACCATTTATGGCTATGCCGGCAACAACAACGTATGTTCTTGAGAATTGACGGATAAAGTTAATTGTAGAATTTCGAGGAGATCTCACCTGATGCTCATCGCCCAGTGTTAGAGAAGTAGAATCTTTTGTCATAGGCAAGTAAATTAATGACAGAGTTTTGGTACTGAGGATAAAGAGGATATTATTGCACTAAGAAAGTCTTTATTAGGATTTATTGAAAAAAGTGGATAAATAAAACACTAATTGATAAGACTCACTTAATCGGTTTATTTTAAAATTATATAAGATAAACGCATAAAATAAATATATATTGTAAAAATAAGAAGTTTTAAAATAGGGATAAACAAAAAATCCCGCAATGCATCTGTTATGCACGCGGAATTCATAAAGTTTAATAACTTTCAAGGAGAGCAAAGGCTGAAATTTTCAGATAGTAAGTACAACATCCTTTTCAGCGGCGATACGACGCAGATTTATAATCGCATATCGCATACGTCCGAGAGCGGTATTGATACTTACACCGGTTTTTTCAGCAATTTCCTTAAAAGATAGATTCTCATAGTACCTCATATTGAGTACTTCGCGTTGGAGAGCGGGGAGTTCCTCAATAAGATCTTTCACGTCAGAGAGAATCTGTTCGTTAATCAAGATATCCTCAATCGTTGCTTCACACAACTCTTTTCGGTTGAGAATATTAATATCCTCTACATCCGATGAACGAAGATTCTCCGATTTTTCCTGACGATAATAGTCAATAATCAGATTATGCGCAATTCTTGATATCCAAGCCCCGAAACGTCCATTTTCGGTGTAACGTCCCTGCTTGATGGTCAAAATCGCCTTCACAAAGGTCTCTTGAAAAATATCGTTGGCAAGATCTTCATTCTTGATTATCCGGAGGATGTAATTGAATACTCGATCCTGATGTCTCTTCAAAAGAGCATCAAATGCCTCGTTGCTGCCTTGCGCATAAGCCTTCACCAACTGATCGTCGGGCATACTTAAATAATTTGCCATTCTATTCTCAGATGTATTTAATTTGAGTAGAGTTGGATCAATAGGCAGATAGTATATTTGATTAGTAATTGTGTTTTGGGGTTCTCTCGGGGAATAGTTAACTGAACTTGGATAGAATCCTGTAGATTTTATTCTCCCACTTAAACTTCTTATGCAAAGATAATGGTTTTTCTTATATTTTCCAAAATTTTTAGTATAAAAACACCGTTAAAAAAAGTTAACAGTGTCTTTATACTTTCTATTTGGATTTTAAGCGTTTAATGTCAAAGTAAGGCATGCCCAATCACCTTCGTATGTGCGGATTGATTTTACGCTCAATCCATATAAGGATGCTGATTGCTCTATGAGGGGAATATCTTTCTCGTAGAATCCACTCAGTTGTAGAAGAGCGCCAGGTTTCATTGCATCTACATACAGGGGGAGATCGGCAAGAATCACATTTCTGTTTATATTTGCCAGAAATACATCGGCCTTAGGTAATTTCATCAAGGTTTCGGCATTCCCTTCGAATACATTTACTTCAATAGAATCACAGTGAGCATTGCCGGATTCGATATTAAGTTGCACATTTTCTCTGGCATTAATCACTGCAAATGGATCAATCTCTATTGCATTTACCTCCCTGGCACCTCGCATGGAAGCAAGAATAGCAAGGATACCGGTGCCCGTTCCCATATCCGTCACGGTTTTGCCCTCAAGATTCAGTTTGAGCAATTCACTCACCATCATGGTTGTGGTGGCATGATGCCCGGTGCCGAAAGCCATCTTCGGATCAATCACGATTTCATATTCCGCTTTTTCAAAATCATTATGGAATGAAGAATGAATTACGCAAGTATTATCAATCAGGATAGGTTTGAAATAGTTCTTCTCCCATTCCTCATTCCAATCTTTCCCTTCTTCCACTTTAAAAGAGTATTTGATTTCTACGGGAATAGGAAATTGCGCGATTATTGTTTTTACATCCTCTTGATTAAAATTCTTAACCGGGATATACGCTGTAAGTCCTTCAGGCGTCTCTACAAAGGATTCATAACCTACATCTGCAAGATATGCAGCCATCAGATCGGTAGAATCCGAAGATAGGGGAGTGATTATCAAATTCAGAGAGATATAATCATTCATCTTTTCTTGAAAATTTTAAAAAACTTTCTTACATTCGAGAACACGGAAAATCCTATGACCGCATAGTCGAAATAGTTCATGCCTCCTAATAACTTCTGTGCGATTGCTCCGGCTTTACCACCGAATGATGAAGATTTAGATTTTTTTCTTAAGGGGTTGAATGAAGTTATTTTTGTAACTGCAGCGTTCATCTTCTCCTTGCAGAATTCTCTTTGCAGAGCCACCAAAGCACGCTGATATCGGATTTCTGAAATAGTTAGTCCCTTGACGGGTTTCGGATCAGGAGTAGCCAGATCTGAAGGCACATCCGGGAGTCTGTTATTTATTTTCTTTGTCATCTTCGTCTTGGGGTTTAATATCAAGTATCAGTTTGCTTAACAATCTCGCAATCGGATTTTCAAGCAGAGGTTTACGCAAGAAATAGACGGCAATGATTAATATCACGAGCGCTCCGGCTACACATAGGAATGATAAGGCCGGCGAGAGGAATTGCTCAAATACATCTACTAAAGCAAATGAAAGTAATATTAATATTACCATGCCGATGAGAAGACATACTGCTCCGAAGATTAAAGTGGACATCAGCACCGTAATCTTTTCAGTGGCTGTGAGTTTAAGATACTCAATCTCCAGATTCAGCCAGCGTCTGCCATTTGCTATGATTCCTTTAATGGTTTCTGTAAGATTCTCTTTCATTATGGAGTAGTTACATAAAAAGGGGCATGGGAGATAAAAAAGTTCTCTCTCATACCCCCTTGTATAAGGTTTTACTTAATTAGGCTTCTTCGCCGGTAAGTTCCGCTACAAGAGCATCAACTTCTTCGTTAGAGATCTTTACGCCATTACGACGAAGAATCTTAACGATGCGTTCACGAAGTTCTTCTCCCTTTTCAGGAGCGAAAAGAAGAGCGGCTCCCGCGCCTACGATTGCACCCCCAAGGAATGCATAGAGGATATTAAGTGCTTTCATTGTCAACAATGTTTATTAAATGTGCTGTTCGATCTGATCTTCAATTTCATCTACCAATTCTTCCATTTGGCTCTTCTTAAGGCTTATGCCTTTTTCCTTCAGGATCTTGATGATGCGATTTCTGGTGTTGCTGCCTTTTTCAGGTGCAAGAAGCAGACCTACTGCGGCTCCGGCGATAGCACCGCCGATAACTGCGCAAATAATGTGAAGTGGTTTCATTTCTATTTGTTTTAATAATTATTTATTCTATTATTGAGAGTATTGTTCGCTCTCTATTGTATTAACACTCTATATATTGAAATGTTTAATCATACATCAATATATTTGTGTTTTTTCAAGTAAGTTTGATTTTAGAGTACAGACATAAGTGTGCCTTCAAATCCTTACTCGCGAATTGTTGTTTAGTTAGCGTGAAGCTAATGATGTCATCGCTTGATTATAACTGATCGCATCCTGTGAGTAGGCGAGTACAGCATCCTCAGTGAGTTCAACAACCTTGAACTCTCCGCCCGGGGCTACCATCTTCACGTGATTGTCATCAAGGAAGGTCATGAGAGGGTACGTGCGGTCATTTATCACAGCAACCCAGGTCTGGTCATCTTCAATGAAGTCAAGTCGATAGGACTCTTCTGTGGATTGATTAGTGATTGAATACCCCTTGCCATCGCACTTTACGAGGTATCTGCCGTTATCAGTGTCAATTACTTTTACTGACGCACTAAGAGGATTACTACCACTCCAGAATTCAATGGAATTGAGTACGAGTATATCTGCAATCGATGTTACTTCATACACAGGAAGCACCCAGAATGCGAAAAATACGAGTTCATTCAAGAATTTGGACCCTACCTGATTATTCCATTTCAATACGGAGTTTGTCAATCGGAATGAACCGATACAACTTGAGAGAGTCATCGAAGAGAGCACCAGAGTAATTAGGGCAACTGACAAATATCTTTTCTTCATTGCAAATGTTTTTTTACTGTTTAGATATATCCGGCCAGAGGATTTTCAATTAGTATTCATCTATCTGATTTAGGTCTGACTGGATATAAATTTATGTGGAACCAGAAATATCGGCGCGACTTGTGTGCCGACAAACAAAATTAGTAAAAAAACTTCTATAATGCAATGTTAATCTAAAATTAGCAGCGATTTATTAATATTTTGAACAAGTTCGAGAAATTCCGTCCCATTTCATTCAATAAGTGTCCCCCTTAAAAAGTTAGTTGCAATACCTTTTCGGGAGCAATTTCAAAATATGAGATTATCGCTGCGGGGCTTGGAACGATGAAGAGTATCCATCGTTATGTCCACGTGTAATTTTGACAATTTGCGATGCGAGTCCAAGTTTCTTATTCCCTATAACGGAGTTAATGTTATCCAGGACTCTCATTAATGATTTCTTACGGTTAATCTCTTCCAAGTTTTTCGAGTTATCAAATAGCGAGCCTACCTCCGGAATGTCGGCTGAGATTTCACTTAACCATACACCGGCTCTTTTAAAAGGCATACGGGAGATAAATATTTCATCAAGCACGATGAGCGCCGCTGAAACTATTTCAGATGTGTCTGATGTAGGATGGCGAAGTTCTATTATTCCTTCGGGTTTAATAAGTTTTGGTTGAGCATGAAATGGATTGGTACGTAAGAATACTCCTATGGATTTACATTTTCCTCTCATCATTCTCAACTTTCTTGCACAGTCTGTGGCATATATCACAATGCGGGCACGGATATAATCATAGTCCGTGATGTCTTCAGGAAATGTACGCGTTTCGGATATTGAATCCTGCAGTGTACGATTCACATGATTTAGTTCGATGCATGGAGTTTTATGTATCTCAAGCCATGTGCGTTCGCCATTAATGCCAAGATTTTTTCTTACAAAATTTTTATCAAGACGTGCAAAATCTCCGATGGTGCGCACTCCCCACAAAAAAAGTTTCTTAACTGTGCGCCGTCCTATACCCCATAAATCATTAATGGGAAGAGAATTTATTATATCTTCGATATCCTTATCTGCATCAAGGATTCCTACCGGAATTGTATTTTTCTTGCAAAATTCGGTTGCAATCTTCGCCAGGGTTTTGGAGTGAGAAAAGCCTATCGTGACCGGAATGTGCATCTCCTGAAGACACGTGGAATAGATAGCCTTACCTATGGCTTCTAATGAGGATACGGGTATCCCGCTAACATCTAAAAAAGATTCATCTACAGAGTAATCAATTGCTTCCGGAACATATCTACGGAAAATATCATGTACTCGCAGGCTTATATCCCGGTATAGAAGGTGATTCCCTGAAAGTGCAATTACCTTCTGCTTCTCTATTAGTTCCCTAATTTCAAAAGCCGGTTGTCCCATACGTATCCCCAACGCCTTTGCTTCGTTGCTGCGCGCCACAACGCAACCATCGTTGTTGCTTAAAACAACGACGGCCTTATTCTCAAGATCAGGATTTATACTCCTCTCGCATGAAACAAAGAAATTATTACAATCCGCTAACCCGATCATATCTTCAACCCCTTTTTACTTTCTTAAATCAGATACTTTAAATTAAATGTATTTCCGATTCATTATAAATCGGATTTATTATAACTTTACGTAAAATTACAAAATATTTGTGAATTGTATAATAT
>CAMWSV010000033.1 GCA_947177015.1 uncultured Porphyromonadaceae bacterium | reverse complement strand
GGGGTTAGGGGTGGAGGGGGATCATCTTGAGCATCCATGTGGACATTGCCACGTAGATGAGGAGGCCCACAACGTCGTTGGTGATCTGTATGAAGGGACCGGTGGCGAGGGCGGGATTGATTTTGAGTCGCTCCAGGGTGAGGGGTACGAGGGTGCCGAACACTGTGGCGAATATCACCACACAGAAGAGCGACGCCGCCACTGCTAATGCCACTGCCCATGCTCCGGGTTGAGTACACAGCACGTAGGCGAGCACCACGCCCGAAATCACCACGGCATTCATGAGCGCCACAATCACTTCGCGCCCGATCTGTCGGCCCGCGTTGCGGAGTTCCAGTTTGCCGTTGGCGAGACCCTGCACCACGATAGCCGAAGCCTGCACGCCGACGTTGCCGCCGGTGCCGCCGATTAGCGGGATGAAGATGGCGAGCACGGTCACAGCCGCTATCTGAGCCTCGAATCCGGTGAGGATAACAGAATTGACTATACCGCCGATGATGCCGATAAGGAGCCAGGGAAGACGCGCCTTGGTCTGCGCGAAGACTGAGTCGGCGGCGTCGATGTCGCTGGAGATACCTGATGCCAACTGATAGTCGCGTTCGCTCTGCTCGCGCACCTCGTCCATGACGTCATCGACTGTGATCTGACCTACGAGTCTGCCGATGCTGTCGATTACCGGCATAGCCACGAGGTCATACTTTTCGAAGTCGATAGCCACATCCTCTATAGGTGTGTCAGTGCGTACCGAGACGGGATTGCTCTCCATGACGTGCTTGATCTTCGACACCGAGGGGTGAGTCACCATCTTTTTCAGAGGCAATATACCTTTGAGGCGCTGGTCGTTGTCTACCACATATACATAATAGATATCATCGAGGTCTTCAGCCTGCCGGCGCATCTCCTTAATACACTCCGGCATCGACATATTCTCGTTGACCTCGATCATCTCCGTGCCCATAAGTCCGCCTGCCGTATCTTCATCATATTGGAGGAGGTCGACGATATCGCCCGCCTGCTCCATATCGTCGATATGCTGGATTACCTCATCGCGGTCCTCCTCATCGAGTTCCTGGATAAGGTCTACGGCATCGTCAGTGTCGAGCAGGTCGATATAGTGGCCGATCTGCTCCGGATCCATACCTTCGAGGATTTTCTTACGGTCCTCCTCATCGAGTTCCATAAGCACATCCGCCTTCTTCTCATTATCGTCGATAAGATTGAAGAGCCATTCAGCCTCATCCACATCGAGATGGTCGAAAAGTTCGGCGATGTCGGCAGGGTGGAGTTCCCGCATCTCGCGGCGCGCACCATCCTCGTCGTGGTGTTCGGCGAGGTTTTCTATTTTTTCAATATTTTCTTCGTTTATCTCCTTCATGGATTATGAAGCCTTTTAAACGTGATAATTAAAACTTAAGTAAGATGTAATAACCTTAAGTATGAATTAATAATGGAATAAGTATGAATTAATAATGGAATGATGAGCCGCCCAGAAATTCACGCAGCAGGGAGGTGGTGGGCACTTGCGAAGCCGGAATCGAATCGAAGTAATCGAGAAATTTAAGCAGTCGGTAGGCTTCGGCATATTCGGGGGTATCGTGAGGTACGCGGCGCAGGAGGGGTTCGGCATAATCCTTCATCACCCCCAATTCAAATATCAGTGATGAATTGAAAGTGGCGTCGGCGTTCTCCTGGAAAGGGAATATCCACTTCTCTTCGCCGCGGCGCACACTTGGCCAGCGGCGTATTGTCTCGGTGGCAGACGTATGGCGGTATTTGTGATCGCGCACTATGCGGCGCAGCAGGCGATTGTCGGTGGTAGATATCCAGTTATGGTCGTCGATGCTGAGGGATGTAAGCGCCGACACATACACTTTGAAAATCTGATGCTGCGGGAGATGAGAAGTGAGTTCGGGGTTAAGCCCGTGGATGCCCTCTATAAGGAGCACTTCATCCGATTCCAGACGCATCGGCCGTTCGCGCTCGATGCGTCTGCCCAATTCGAAACTATAGGTGGGGAGATTGATCTCATCCCCGGCGAGCAGACGCCGCAGGTCAGAATTAAGTCGTTCCAGATCGAGGGCGTACAGGGATTCGTAATCGTAATCGCCCGATTCATCGAGAGGAGTACACTCCCTATTGACGAAATAATCATCCAGGGAAATCATCTTGGGGGTGAGGAGATTGGTCATCAACTGGATGCCGAGACGCTTGGTGGTGGTGGTCTTGCCGGACGATGACGGCCCGGCGAGCAGAACTATACGGGCACCCCCCTCTTTATGAAGTCGGGCAATACGCGCGGCAATCCCGCCGAGATACTTATCGTGAATCGCCTCAGCCACGTTGATGAGCAAGGCGGTATCGTTGGCGCGCACAGCCTTATTCAATTCGCCGACACCGCTCACCTTGATGGCACGGTTGAAGAGAATATACTCCTCGTATGCACCGAGCATCTTATCCTGGGTGATGGGCTGCCGCGGCATATCCGGATTTGCAGTGTCCGGACCGAGCAGGAGTATCCCCTCGTGATACTTTATAATGTCGAATACGCGCAGGAATCCGGTGGAGGGAGCCAGAGCGGAATAGTAACTGTCTGCCACGCCGTCGAGCATATAATAAGTGGTATATAGATTCGGTGAGGTTTCGAGCAGCGCCACCTTTGAATCGAGTCCCTGGCGGCGGAATATCTCGATGACGTCGCGGGTGGGAGCCTCACGCTCCTCAAAGGGTAGATCGGCATCGGCAAGGCGCCGCATCTCCGCGCGCAGGGTATCTATGAGCGACTGCTCCGGAATCACGGAATTTCCGTCGGGATTGGAGAGACGGCAGAGGATACCGCGCGAAATGCTGTGCTCGATGTGCAGACGCAGCGAAGGATCGATAGAATATAGCGCGCGATAAAGGAGCATACAGAGCGAACGCGCCACGACGCGCTGCCCCTGATCGGAAGATGCCGACATGAACTCCACCTGTTTGGGCTGATAGATGGGGAAATCCAGATTCTGGTTCTTGTTATTGACGCGGGCACAAATAGGGTTGAAATCGAGCCGATTTTTTAGGCTTGAAGCGAGTTGAGCGAGCGAAGTACCCCCCTCAATATCTATAAATTCATTTATATTGCGGCAAAAAATCCTGATCATACTGCAGAAAAAAGTAGGAAAACGGGTTAAAAACGCTAAATTCACACAAATTTAACAAAAAAAAACGAATATTTCGCTGAAAAATTTGTAGGAATTAAAAAAGTTGTTTAACTTTGCACTCGCAAAATGCCCCTCACCTGTTAGAAGGGAGTTGGGGGCAGTTGCATATAGTGGCCCATTCGTCTATCGGTTAGGACGAGAGATTTTCATTCTCTAAAGAGCAGTTCGACTCTGCTATGGGCTACCAATAATTAAAAACACCGACGAGGTCGGTTGATAAAAAAGCATTAATTCAGATGGCAAATCATAAATCGTCATTAAAAAGAATCCGTCAGGCGGAAAAGAGAAGACTCGAGAACCGCTACTGGGCAAAGACCGCCCGCAACGCTGTGCGCAACGTTCGCAAGATGACCGATAAGGCAGAAGCACAGGCAGCCTACAACAAAGTAAGTGCCCTCCTTCAGCGTCTCGGTCGTAAGAATGTGATTTCCAAAAATAAAGCCGCAAACCTCTGCAGCGGCATGATGGCTCACATCAACAAACTCGGCTAATCAGTTGGTTGCTCGCAGGGATATCCTCCCGAGCGGTGACAGATAAAATATTACCTTGTGTGCGCGAAGCGCCCGACAGAATAGAGAAATCCTCCCTCGGATTTCCAACCCAATCGGAAGAATATATGCGACGGCACAATACAATCAAGGTCAAGGCCGGCCCATTCGTCTATCGGTTAGGACGAGAGATTTTCATTCTCTAAAGAGCAGTTCGACTCTGCTATGGGCTACTCCCCAAATCCATCCTATCCCCCCGAGGTCGGAAGTCTCCCCGGACTTCCGGCCTCACTTTTTTATTTCTATTTCGCCGGGGAAAATAGAAATAAATAAAAATCCGATTTACCTCAGGTAAATCGGATTTTTATTTAATTGGAGGAGATAGGAGTTATAGGAGTTATCGGAGAATCTTTCTAATACTTCCGGACTCCTTACCGGTCTTCACTTACGGAATAAGGGGAGGGTGGGTAACTTTTTCGCCCCCGGAATCAGACGGTGAGGATCTCTTTCTCCTTTTCGGCGAAGGTGTCTTCGATTTTCTTGATGTATTTGTCGTGGAGTTTCTGCACGGAGACTTCGCCGTCTTTCTGCACATCTTCGGGCATGCCGTCGTTCTTCACTGCCTTCTTCAGGGCATCGATAGTGTCGCGGCGTGCGTTGCGTACAGATACTTTTGCTGTCTCAGCCTCGCTTTTGCACTGCTTTACGAGAGCCTTACGGCGATCTTCGGTCAAGGGGGGGATACCGAGGCGGATCACTTCACCGTTGTTTTCGGGCATGATACCGAGTTCGGAGTTGATGATCGCCTTTTCGATTTCCTTAAACATTGATTTCTCCCAGGGGGTGATCACGATGGTGCGGGCATCGGGTACGCTGACGTTTGCCACATTTGAGATGGGAGCCTGCGAGCCGTAGTAGTCCACGCGTATGCCGTCAAGTAATTTTGCGGATGCTTTGCCGGCACGGATGTGTGATAAAGTTTCGTCGAGATATTCCACTGCGAGTTGCATGGAGTCTTCGGCGTTCCGGAGATATTCTTTGATTTCCATATTTATATTGAATTTTTTAATTATTCATTCTATCCAACCGGGGGAGAGGAGTCTGGTCAGGGGTGTACGTATGTACCTACATTCTCGCCGTTGAGCATCTTCCCGAGGTTGCCTTCCACATCCATATTGAATACGTATACGGGCATCTGATTCTCCTTGCATAGGGCAGTTGCAGTGAGATCCATAACTTTGAGATTGCGTTTGAGGATTTCATCGTATGTGATGGTGTCGAATTTTTCGGCAGAGGGATCTTTTTCGGGGTCGGCTGTGTAGATGCCGTCAACGCGAGTGCCCTTGAGCATCACGTCAGCCTCAGTCTCTATGGCACGGAGAGCCGAGCCGGTGTCGGTGGTGAAGTAGGGGTTGCCGGTGCCGCCGCTGATGATAGCCACTTTGCCCTGTCTGAGCATATCGATTGCTTTCCATTTAGAGTATGGTTCGCCGATGGGGAACATCGGGATTGCCGTGAGCACTCCGGCGGGTTGGCCGATGGCTTCGAGCGCACTGCTCAGCGCGAGGGAGTTGATCACAGTAGCGAGCATACCCATCTGGTCCCCCTTGACGCGGTCGAATCCTTTGGATGCACCGCTGAGTCCGCGGAATATGTTACCGCCGCCGATGACGATAGCCACTTGCACGCCGGATTCCACAGCCTGTTTGATCTGGCGAGCATACGAGTCGAGGCGATTGCGGTCGATTCCGTAGCCCTGTTCGCCCATGAGGGACTCTCCGGAAAGTTTGAGAAGTATTCTGTTGAATTTCATTTATCTGATTTATCTGGTTTATCAAAAGAATTTGAATTTATCTGAGATATATCCGGCAGAGAGGAGTGTTATGGCACGGGGTCGTAGCCGCTCCCTCCCCAGGGGTGGCAGCGCAGTATGCGCCGCAGGGCGAGCCATGAACCGCGCAGCGCGCCGTGACGGCGCAGTGCCTCCACAGCATATTGTGAGCAAGTGGGGGTATACCGGCACGCGGCGGGAAGCATCGGCGAGATGCAACACTGATAGAAGCGTATCGGGAGTATAAGAATCTTGGCTATTACCCTGGATGCTTGCATGGCTTGGTTATGAACCGGATTTTGTTTTTTTTGACTTTATCGCCGGAGGTTGCCGTGTCTCTGCCGAATCCCGCAGGGGAGGCAAGGGGGTAGCCGCTGCCGGTGAATATTCCTGTAATATTGCAAATTTAGTAATTACGACTTGAAAAAACAAAAAAGGGGAGTGATTTATCTCATTTATTATTCCGATGGGGGGAAAGTAGCAAAAAAAATGCTAAATTTGCAGTTTAGATTAATATAATAAGTAAGTTTGGGAAATTAGTCCCGAATAATCTCTTACTTATGTAAAGAATCTGACCTATTCTAATTTTATAACTTACGTAAAAAAGGATGAACAGAATATTTCGGTCGTTGATGGCGATTGCGCTCCTTTCATCATCTCTGTTGAGTTTCGGCTTGCGTCTCGAACCCATAAAATTCGGCAACATGAGCCAGTGGTATACCCGTGAAATTTCGGAATCGGCAGTGATAGGCGGAGGCAAGAAGACTCTCTACGAGATTGCCCCCACGGGCAAGATCGCCGGCAATAAGGTTTACAAGAATATGGGCGGTTCGCCCTGGGCCACTTCCAATGTGTATGCCAAGGTATCGGGTGTGGTGAAAGGATCGTGTGCCGTGCAGCCCGCCACGGTAGGAGGCCAGAAGATGGCTAAGGTGCAGGCTATAATGGAGCACGTCAAGGCTCTCGGCATCATCAACATGGATGTGATGGTGGCGGGCACAATCTTCTTAGGTGAGATTATCGAGCCGATCACCTCGACCAAGACCCCCTTCGGCAAGATGGCGATGGGCATACCTTATACCAAGCGTCCGCAGGCTCTTGTATTTGATTATAAGGTGGATATGCCTAATGTCAACACTCGTGTGCGCTCTACAGGTCTGGGACCTAAAAAGACTCTTCAGGGACGCGATCAGGCAGAGGTGTATGTGCTGCTCCAGAAGCGTTGGGAAGATGAGAAGGGTAATCTTCACGCACAGCGCGTGGGCACCGGGCGTGAACGCTATTCAAAGTCAGTGCCTCTCACCAAGGGGCATCAACTGAAGATTCATTACGGCGATATCACCAGGCAACCCTTCTATAAACCCTGGATGGGTCTGCTCAACGGTGCGAAGGCATATTATGCCCGCAACTCCAAAGGGAAGTTAGTGCCGGTGCAGGAAGAAGGCTGGGCTCCGGCAGATGCCACTCCCACGCATGTGCTCGTGATGGCATCAAGTTCCTGCGGCGAACCCTTCATCGGCACCGAGGGTGTGACTCTCTACGTGAGCAATTTCGCCTTCGGTTTCTGACAAAGCGTCACTGACTAAGGATTGAAAATTAACAAAGGATCGAAAATTAATAATTATTTATTCCTCACGGGAATAATCTCACCTTTTTTCTTTCTGTAAAAAATATACTTTCTCTTCATAAACCAATATTTAAGATTATGAAAATAGCACTGATAGGCCATGGCAAGATGGGCCATATTATAGAGGAGATTGCGTTATCACGCGGACATGAGATCGTAAAGATCATCGACGAAGACAATATCCACGAACTCGCATCGGAGGAATTCCGCAGTGCGGATGTGGCGATAGAATTCACTCGTCCGGATCAGGCGGTGGATAATATTCTGAAATGTTTTGCGGCGGGTGTGCCGGTAGTGAGCGGCACCACAGGCTGGACAGAATCACTCCCCGAACTGCAGGCGATGTGCGATCGCGGCGACGGCACTCTGTTATGGTCGTCAAACTTTTCGATCGGCATGAATATCTTTATGGCTCTCAACCGCTATCTGACTTCAATTATGGCTAAGTTTCCTGCCTACACGCCGTCAATGGAGGAGGTGCATCATATCCACAAACTCGATCATCCGTCGGGGACTGCCATAACTCTGGCTGAAGACCTCATCGCGCTATATCCCCCGCTTAAGGATTGGAAAGAACCTGCCGATGAAAAGGAAGCCGTTGCCGCCGATCTCCTCCCCATCACCGCTATCCGCGAGGGGGAAGTGCCCGGAATACACAGCATCACGTGGACTTCGGAAGCCGATGAAATCACCATCACCCACAGCGCCCATAGTCGCGCCGGTTTTGCTCTCGGCGCGGTGATAGCCGCAGAATGGCTTCCCGGACATAAAGGATTCTTCTCGATGAAGAATGTGATGGCAGAAGTGCTCTAATCTCAATCACCGATAAAGATGGAAAACGATACGAACAAAAATCAAGATATTGCGGGTGGCGATAACCTTCAAAACCACTCTGCTCCCTCACCTCAGGAGGCCCATAAACCTACCCCCCCGGATAATCCCCGTCAGGATATAGAGGAAAAACTGCAGCGGGAGCATCTCTCCTTCATGGAAGATTTCAAGCGCCGTCTGCGGCAGACCAAGACAACACGCTGGATACGCTTCGCCGTGGTGTCGCTCCTATTCTGCGGCTTCGTGGTGTGGCTCGGCAATCCCTGGGTGGCATTGGTGTGGTTGCTGCTTCTGGATATCTACATCACCTGCTATATCCCCTGGGGATGGTGGAAAAACAAGAAGGGTATCACACGCTCCGTCATGGCGTGGGTGGATGCCATAGTCTACGCTCTGGTGCTCGTCTACATTATCTTCGCCTTTGTGGGGCAGAACTATAAGATTCCTTCGTCGTCGCTTG
Organism: uncultured Porphyromonadaceae bacterium; assembly: GCA_947177015.1. Lineage (GTDB taxonomy): Bacteria > Bacteroidota > Bacteroidia > Bacteroidales > Muribaculaceae > Lepagella. Next base: position 6,630 of record CAMWSV010000033.1, on the reverse strand, counting down.
AGAAATCTCTCCTTGTGGGTGATTATCTCTGGGTGAGCAAGGTGATCTATGGTCCGCGCGTGCCGCAGACTCCGTTGCACTTTCCGCTTGCCCAGCACACAATGCCCGTCGTCGGAGGCAAGTCGTATCTGGAGCATCCGCAGTTGCCCTATCACCGTCTCCCCGGATTGCGGAGTGTGGAGCGTGGCGATATTGTGGTGTTCAACTATCCGCAGGGCGACACCGTGCTCACCAACTTCCCCGAGCGCGATTACTATATGATTTGCGACGGCCTGCGCAAGGAGGGTGTAAAGGATCCTCAGCAATTTATTGCAATGAATCCGGCGCAGTTCGGCAAGGTGATCTATCGTCCGGTCGATCGTCGCGAAAACTATGTGAAACGTTGTATCGGTCTCCCCGGCGAGTGGCTCGAGATTCGCAATGACTCCATCTTCATCAATGACAAGCATATAAAGGATGCCGACAACGTGCAGTATAACTACGTGATTCCCGTCAAGTCGCCCATCACTGCCGAGCAGTGGGAATCTATCGGAGTGCGCCGGGAAGATGCCGGCGGCGCACCGATGAAGGTGGAGTATGTGCCGTTTGAGTTCTATGATGTGCCGCTAACAGCCGGGGCACTTGCTGAAGTCAGGAAATGGCCGCAGGTGAGCGGGGAGATATACCGCGAAAGTGACACCGGATACTTCGACCTCGGAGGTGTATATCCCTATAGCGATGCCTACGGCTGGACACGCAATAATACTTCCAGATTCTGGATTCCGAAACGCGGGGTGACACTGCAACTGACCCTCAATAATCTCCCGCTCTACCGCCGCTGTGTGGAGGTCTACGAAGGGAATCGACTCGAAGTGCGTGACGGCAAAATATTCATCAACGGCAAGGAGAATCCCTATTATACCTTCAAGTATGATTACTACTGGATGGAGGGCGACAACCGCGATCGCTCGCTCGATTCACGCTATTGGGGTTTTGTGCCCGAAGATCATATCGTAGGTGCGCCGATGCTCGTACTCACCTCTTTCGATGAGGAACGCTCTCTCACCGACCCGAAGAAATACCGCCTTAACCGCACCTTTATCAATCCGAATCCGGATAAGGCAAAAGCGGCAGAGAAGAACTGGAAGTAAACCGGATATTATAATTGATATTATAATTATGGAGTGCGGAGAGTCAATGATACTACCATATCTCCCTTCGACGGCGATGATGCGCGGATATGTGCGTCAGCGGTTGGAGGGAGACTCTCGTATCCGGGTATGGCGCGGGCTGCTCGGCAGCCTGCGTCCGCGCGACCTTACACGCCGGGAAATTGCGGGTGCCCACGGGCAGCGACCCGTGCTACTTACCGTGCCTATCAAGGGGGGTGCCGGCATCGTAAAGCGCGGATATCCCGAGTGCTGGACTCTCTCTGACCATGGCAGATGGCGCATGATGCATCTCGGCGCGATGGAAGCCGCCTATGGTGCCGCTCCCTATTTCGATCACTTCTATCCTGCCATACGTAGCGTGATTACTGAGGCTCACGAAGGGATGCCCTTCGCAGACTTCACGTCAAGGCTCTATACCTCCCTGGAGGATATATTAGGATTGGAGAGCATCATCGAGTATCTGCGGAATATGAATGATGCGGAATATCAGCGTGTTATGGTGTATGCCCGTGAAAAAACAGTAGTGGAATATGCAGATTTGTCCTTTCTTGACGTTATATTCAGAAAGGGGCTCGAAAGTATTTTCACACTTCTCGGGGATTCCGACTGCTGATAAATGCCCCTCGACGGCGATAACTTGATACTTATTATAGATTCATTATAGATTCAGAATTTTTCATTTTAATCACTCTTCACCTCACCCATGACTTATTTCCTGCAACTTAAGGATGCCTCCAGGTATTTACTGCGTGGCGACAGAGACAGGGATATACGCCGTATATGCCTGCGGATTGTCATGGCTGTATGTATGCTCCTTGGCGGCACAGGAATGATGCATGGTGCCAAGCCGGTGGATGTGAGCACTGCCGAGGACGGAACACCTCAACTGAAAGTGCGCGCCTACGAAGGGTTTCAGCGTATAGTGGATGAATATGGCGATACGTGCCGATTATATTTCATACGCGAGGTGGTGGTATACCCCCCGATGAAATTCAAAAATAAAAAAGAGGAAGAATTCTATTGGCGTACTGTGAGGGATGTGCGCAAGACTCTCCCTCTGGCAAAATTATGCTATTCGACCCTTTGCGAAACTTACGAATATATCCAGACTATCCCTGATAAGAAGAAGCGCGAGGCTCATCTGAAGCGTCTTGAAAGTGATATATTCGATACGTATAAACCTACGGTGAAGTCAATGACAAAGAATCAGGGTAAGATACTGCTCAAACTTATCAATCGGGAGACTGATCAGAGTTCCTACGACATCGTCAAGGCATTTCTGGGGAGTTTCCGAGCCGGATTCTGGCAGACCTTCGGCAGATTCTTCGGCATGAATATGAAGGCTGATTTCAATCCCAAGAAAAATAAGGATGACGCCACAATCGATCGGATCGCTACCCTCATCGAGCAAGGAGCCCTCTGACGTTTTGCGCGATACGCGTGGTGGTGGCTTCAGGATTTACGGCGCCGAGGGTGGCGATTATATCGTTGATGCTGAGTTCCGATTCATCAGTCTCTGCAAATAATCGGTCGGCAGGTGTGGCAGCCACACTCTCAGGATTGAATTTCTCGCCGTAACTGATATCGATACCTGCTTTGAACAGCATTTCCAGCACTTGCGGTTTGCCTCTGAATCCATGTATCAGCCAGCGCTGAGAGGGAGCATATTCCTTGCGTAGCGCAATCACCGAATCCCAAGCCTTCACACAATGTATAATCAGCGGTTTGCCTACGCGCTCGCTGAGTTCGATATGAGTCTTGAATGTGAGCAATTGCTCATAAAGCGGTGCAGCCCCCGGATGCGACATATCTATTCCGCACTCCCCTATGGCGGCTACATCCTCACGCTCAGCCATCAGGTAAAGACGTTGCTTCAACTCCTCATCGACTCCCGACGGAGATATATCCCAAGGATGGATACCGACTGCGTACATCTGCCCGGGAAAAGTATCGGACACCGGCATAGCGTCCGGACCACATGAGATTATCGCCCCCGGCTTAGGAGCCGGCAGGTGGGTGTGGATATCAATCAACAAATCTTTTTGCATCGCGGATAGTCTTTTTCTCTATTGACTTTTCGAAGGCATCCGTGAGGTTGACACCGCATTGGTTGGCAAGGCATATCGTTACCCAAAGCACGTCTGCCAACTCCTCTGCCAACCCCTTGTCCAGATCTCCCTTCTTTGCCACCTGCATACCGTATTTACGGGCTATTATACGTGCCAATTCCCCTACCTCCTCCGTGAGGAGAGCCATATTGGTGAGTTGGTCGAAATAGCCCCCTCCGATGGTCTGAATCCATTCATCAACCCGCTCCTGAGCGGTCTTCAATTCCATAACTTAACGGTGTATGATTATCGCATACGCTCTATTTCATCAATGCTGAGTTTGGTGATAGTGCTTATAACCTTAGGATCCATACCATTATTAAGCATTTCGGCAGCAATACGATATTTTTCTTCATTGCGCCCTTCAGCCAAACCTTCAGCCAAACCTTCAGCCAAACCTTCGGCTTTCCCTTCGGCTCTGCCTTCAGCCAAACCTTCGGCTCTCCCTTCGGCTCTGCCTTCAGCCAAACCTTCGGCTCTGCCTTGAGCCTCTGCCTTCTCTCTGGCGGTGGCTAAGACTGCGTTATAATCGCGAGAATATTTCAGAGCCGCTTCATAATAGTGGCGCTCTTTCGGATCCAATGCGGCTACACTTCCCACACTGTCCAGATAGTTGAATATTTCATTATCTGATTTAAATGCTACTCTTTGTGCTGCTCCCATATTCTTTATATTATAAATCCATTTATCAAGTAAACTCTCACATTCCAACTCTTCCTTTCTGAAGCAGGGGAGTTGTATATAGACGTAACACTGCGAGTGGCCTATCGGTTTGCCGTTGCGCAGATTACATATCCCACCATACGTCACGGGATCTTCTTCCAATCCGTTAACTTTGAAATTGCAGATAAAGATTCCCACTACCGGAATCAATGAGAAATTCCAGTCGCGATTTTCAGTATCTTTTCCGCGATATCCCTGTGAGGCAATGGCTCGCGATACGTAATATTCACTGCGCTCGATGAGGTGTTTCTGTTCCCCCTTCTGCATCTCTACTATAAAGTGATGCCCTGTGGAGGTGGTGCAGGTAATATCGTATCTCAGACCACGTCCTTTAATATATTCGTAGGGATGCTCGGCATTAGTGAAGCGAAGGCTTACGATATTTCCTAATACCGGATCGCCCGAGAAAATACTGTTGAGCAATTTTATAAGAAGAGGTTCAGATATACCTTCTCTGCCAAACAGAAGTTTGAAACCTTCATCAATCAGCGGATCAATTAATTTCATGGTAATGGTGGATAAAGTTATTTTTACAAACTTACTTAATTGCAAAGAAAATAAAAATATATGATTTTGCAAAATTCAGCGCGCAACCTACCGGAATATTTTTCAATCCGTAGATAAATATTTTTCAATCCGTAGATAAATATTTTGAAATCAATAAATAAAAATATCTGTAAATTTGTTAATGAAAGTAAGATGGAGTTCTGATATATCCCCGTGGGAAGCCATTATGATCATGGCGGAGGAGGGGAGAGGGGTGTGCTAAATTAGAATTAACTATATAACCCGAAAGATATGATGAAAAAAAGTGATTTGCGGGAAGTTGCCAAGGGTGTGGCTCTCGCGGTTGTTTTAGGCGGAGCGTCTGCCTCAATGTCCTTGTCAGCGGCTGTGACAGGCACGTTTCCCACTGTTGAGGGTGCTCCCGCCCCCACCGATTCGACAAAACTGACTCCGGATGAGCAGCGCCGACACGACCTTATAGCCCGCACCAAGGCAATATATTTCGGAGGCGAAAGCGATCAACGTCCTGACCGCGACTCGGTGGAGAGCCTCATAGCCCGATTCTACTCCGATCAGTTCCGCAATTCACGTGATCCGGAAGCACCTTACTTTATGTTTATGAGCCGCGATGCAAATCTCGCCATGGGTATCGGCGGCGTGATAAACGTGGAGGGTTGGTTTGACTGGAACGGTTCAATCCCCGGCGGACAGTTTGACACCTACAATATCCCGATGAACAAGACCCCGGAAAACTGGCGTAATCTCGGCGCAAGCGTCTCCGGCACTAATCTCTTCTTCACCATCCTCGGGCGCAATACCCGCATCGGCGACTTCATGGCATATATTCAGGCAGGCTTCAATGGTTATCATAATTCAGGTTTCAAACTTAAGAAGGCGTGGTTTCAGTGGAGAGACTTCCAGATAGGTCTCGCTCCCACCACATTCAGCGACCCCGCCGCGCAGCCCGATGTGCTTGACCCTGCCGGGGCCAACGGCAGGCTCGACCGCTCCAACGTCCTTGTGCGATACATGCACACATGGAAGACACACTGGACATTTGCCGGATCCGTGGAATTTCCCAATTCTCAGCCGGAGGTCGACGACCAACTCACCCGTAAATGCAACGACTATATCCCCGATGTAGCGGCGTTCGGACAGTATCAGTGGAATCGCGGGCAGAGCCACGTGCGCCTGGCAGCCATCATGCGCACAATCTCCTATCATGATCTCGTGGCCAACAAGACCCGCCACGCTACAGGCTGGGGCGCCTTGCTCTCCACAATGGTGCAGACGGGACCATGGCTGCAGTTGATCGGTCAGACTTCCGTAGGACAAGGTATCGCCTCATATACGGGCGACCTCTCAGACGGCAATTACGATCTGATGGCTGTCGCCGACAATGCCGGACATCTCTATGCCCCCACCGTATTGAGCGGCACGGTAGGCGTGAAAGCATCATGGCTCGGAAATTTCTCCTCAACCTTGGCATTGAGTACGATGCGTAATTTCGTAAAAGACGGAGCCGCGGGGGATGCCTATAAATATGGTCAGTATCTTGCCGTCAACACCGTATATAAAATCACACCTCGTCTGCAGGTGGGCCTCGAATATCTTGCCGGCAAACGTAAGAATGTAAACGGCGACCACTCCAATGCCAACCGCCTGATGGCACTCTTCACCGTATCATTCTAAAGATACCGCACTATACTTCAGCCGATATATTTCAACCGGACAACGATACTTCGGCAGGTTTACTTCATCCGGAGGGGTTGCACTCAGAGATTATGAGAGATGCATCCCCTCCCTTTTTTTAGTTGGAGAAAAAAATAAGCGATGACTCAACCTTTTGCCGGGTGGCGATGTTATATAAGTGTAATAACACTATGAAGGACACACAATTATTAAAGTCCGCAGAGAATTAATCTACGGTTTTTAATGAGTAAAAAGACTCCGCAGCAGGGGGGAGCAATCTTCCCGATGCAGAGACAATATAAAAAGACATTCACGCTTGGAAAACGAAAAAAATTATAGGACTTAGAAAGACATTCACGCTTTTTATTCTCAATCTTACAATTCTCAATCTTAGAATTCTTCTTCTTAATTTCTGAAATTATCTTAATTTCACTGATATTATGTTTGGT
>CAMWSV010000032.1 GCA_947177015.1 uncultured Porphyromonadaceae bacterium | reverse complement strand
AAAAAATGCACAGCAAAATCGGAACTGAAAAAAATTCGACAGAAAAATTTTGAGTGAAAATTTTTGACTGAAGATTTTTGACTGAAGATTTTTGACTGAAAAAAGAATCGGCGGAGATGCTTCTGATGCATCTCCTCCGGAATTATGAAGAGTGGTGGATTATTAAACGTTCTGAGAGGGATCGTAATCGCGACGCACTACAAACTTCGTGATTACAGGAAGTTTCTGAGCGGCGAGACGGAGTGCCTCTTTTGCGATATCATAACTTACGCCTTCTACTTCGATGAGGATACGTCCGGGAGTTACAGGCGCTACGAAACCTTCGGGGTTACCTTTACCTTTACCCATACGCACTTCGGCAGGCTTCTTGGTGATAGGCTTATCGGGGAAGATGCGGATCCATATCTGACCCTGACGCTGCATATAGCGTGTTACTGCGATACGCGCAGCCTCAATCTGACGGCCTGTGATCCATTTCGACTCCAAAGTCTTGATGCCAAATGAGCCGAATGCGAGTTGGTTGCCTCTCTGAGCCTCACCTTTCATGCGGCCCTTTTGCGAACGGCGGTATCTGGTTCTTTTAGGTTGTAACATAATTTATGTCTTGCTAATTGGAGTGAATACTAACTTTAACGATTGTTGTTTTTCTTGTTACGGAAACCGCCTTTACGACCGCCGTTGCCCTGCGGACGTCCGGGCTCCTTAACGCCGATGGCGTAAGAGGGAGTGAGTTCCTTCTTGCCATAGATCTCACCGCGACAGATCCAAACCTTCACGCCGAGGATACCTACCTTTGTGAGAGCCTCTACCAAAGCGTAGTCGATGTCAGCACGAAGAGTATGGAGCGGAGTGCGACCCTCCTTGAACATTTCGGAACGGGCGATTTCAGCGCCGTTGAGACGGCCTGATACCTGCACCTTGATGCCCTCGGCGCCCATGCGCATTGTAGACTGAATAGCCATCTTGATGGCGCGGCGGTAAGCCACCTTGTTTTCAATCTGACGTGCGATGTTGCTTGCTACGATCTCTGCGTCGAGTTCGGGGCGCTTGATCTCATAGATATTGATCTGCACTTCCTTGCCGGTCAATTTCTTGAGTTCTTCCTTAAGAGCGTCCACATCCTTGCCACCCTTACCGATGATCATACCGGGGCGGGATGTGCAGATAGTAACAGTCACCATTTTGAGGGTACGCTCGATGATGATTCTTGAAACGCTTGCCTTTGCAAGACGAGTGCGGAGATATTTACGGATCTTTGAATCTTCGAGAAGAGTCTCGCCGTATTTCTTGCCGCCGTACCAGTTTGAGTCCCAACCGCGGATTACACCAAGACGATTGCTTATCGGATTAACTTTCTGTCCCATCTTGCGAATTAGTCTTTATCGTTATTAATTGTATCCACGTAGATTGTAACGTGGTTTGAGCGCTTACGGATGCGATAGCCGCGGCCCTGCGGAGCCGGACGGAGACGCTTGAGCATCGGAGCGGCGTCTACGAAGATAGTCTTCACGTAGAGTTCGCCGGCTTCTGCCTTGCGCTCATTTTTCTGTTCCCAGTTAGCGATTGCCGAGCGGAGAAGTTTCTCTACGCGGTTGGACGCCTCTTTATTGGAGAATTTGAGGATGCCAAGAGCCTTGAATGCTTCCTGACCGCGCACCATGTCTACGACGAGGCGCATCTTGCGGGGGGAAGTAGGCACATTGCGAAGTTTAGCGAAGTATTCGCTCTTGCGCGCTTCCTTGATGGCATCTGCTGCTTTTCTTTTTCTTAAACCCATTGTATTGAATTCTTTTTTAGCAATTTATTATTAGGGCCATTATTTTTTCTTATTACCTGCGTGGCCACGGAAAGTACGCGTGGGAGCGAACTCACCGAGTTTGTGACCAACCATGTTCTCGGTAACATACACAGGGATGAACTTGTTACCATTGTGAACTGCGAAAGTGTGGCCTACGAAGTCGGGAGAGATCATAGAAGCGCGGCTCCAGGTCTTGATGACCGATTTCTTACCGCTCTCTTCCATTGCTGCCACCTTCTTTTCGAGTTTGACGCTGATAAATGGTCCTTTTTTAAGCGAACGACTCATAGTTGTCTTTATTTATCAAATTTTATTTTTTTCTTCTTTCAATGATATACTTCGAAGAATGTTTCTTCGGAGAACGTGTCTTCAGACCCTTAGCGTAGAGGCCCGTGCGTGAACGCGGGTGACCACCGCTCTGACGGCCTTCACCACCACCCATCGGGTGATCCACAGGGTTCATTACTACACCACGGTTGTGAGGACGACGTCCCAACCAGCGGCTGCGGCCGGCCTTACCGCTGCTCTCGAGAGAGTGCTCGGAGTTGCCGACTACGCCTACAGTAGCACGACATGAAAGAAGTACCTTACGGGTTTCGCCCGAAGGCAATTTGATAATCGCGTAGTCACCTTCGCGTGAAGTCAACTGAGCGAATGTGCCGGCTGAGCGAGCCATGCTCGCACCCTGACCGGGCTTGAGTTCGATACAATGGATAAGCGTACCTACGGGGATCTTGGCGAGCGGGAGTGTGTTACCTACTTCGGGAGCCGCATCTTCGCCGCTCATCACAACCTGTCCTACTTCGAGACCGTTGGGGGCAATCATGTATGCCTTGCTGCCGTCTTGATAGTAGAGAAGCGCGATGCGCGCAGAACGATTCGGATCGTACTCGATTGTCTTCACAACTGCGGGGATGCCGTCGTTGATACGCTTGAAGTCGATGAGACGCAATTTTCTCTTATGGCCACCGCCACGATAGCGGGTGCTGAGATGGCCCGATGAGTTACGGCCACCGGTAGAACGTTTGCCGACGATAAGAGACTTCTCTGGTGCGTTAGCAGTTGACTTACGAAGAACTTTTTCTCCATTGACGAGAACGTTCTCTTCGCGTTTGAACACACCAATAATCTTGTGTCTTTGGCCCGGGGTTGTGGGCTTGAATTTTTTTACTGCCATTTGAACGTTTAAATATTGCTGTAGTAATCAATAGTCTGGCCTTCGTCTACAGTCACGTATGCCTTCTTGTATGCCGGTTTCTGACCGCGGATAAGACCTGCCTTTGTATAGCGGGCTTTGCGTTTGCCGGCGTAGTTGGCCGTATTCACACTTACGACGCGTACATTGTAGAGTTTCTCTACGATGTCCTTAATCTGAAATTTGTTGGCCTCGGGAGACACAGCGAATGTGTAGCAGTTCTGCTTCTCGCTGCAGGCTGTGGCCTTTTCAGTTACGATCGGTTTGATATCGATTTTCATTTCTATCTTCTCCTCCGGTTTTAAAATTGATTAAGTACCTCTACGCTGTCTTCTGTAAGAAGAATTGCGTCTGTGTTGAGCACTGTGTAGGCGTTAAGGTCAATGGCACGCTGCAGCAGTGCGTTGGGCACATTGCGCACTGAAAGCAGCACATTCTCATCCTTCTCGGGGAGAACTACGAGAACTTTCTTATCTTCCAGTTTGAATCCTTTCGCCATCTCCATGTAACTCTTTGTGCGGGGAGCCTCGAAAGTGAAGTTCTCCACTACAAAGATGTTGGGAGCCTTCGAAGTGAGAGCGATCTTGCGTGCGAGCGCCTTCATCTTCTTGTTGAGTTTAGTGCGATAATCGCGGGGACGCGGACCGAACACTGTGCCGCCGCCGCGCAGAAGGGGTGAATTGATATCACCGCGACGTGCGCCGCCGCCGCCTTTCTGACGGATCAGTTTGCGGGTTGAGCCGGATACCTCGCTGCGTTCTTTACTCTTGTGAGTGCCCTGACGCTGATTGCCGAGATATTGCTTGATGTCGAGATAGAGAGTATGATCTGCATTACCCTCGCTAAGGTCGCGGCCAAACACTTCATCATTAAGGGTCACTTTGCGACCGGTGTCTTCACCTTTGATGTTATATACTGCTACTTCCATTATTTCTCAACTAATACGATTGAACCTTTCGGACCCGGAATCGAACCCTTGATCATTAACAAATTGTGTTCGGGGAGAACCTTGATTACCTGAAGGTTCTGCACTGTCACACGCTCATTGCCCATCTGGCCTGCCATGCGGAGACCCTTGAATACTTTCGCGGGATATGAGCAGGCACCGATTGAACCCGGAGCGCGAAGACGGTTGTGCTGGCCGTGTGTGGCCTGACCTACACCACCGAAACCGTGACGTTTTACTACACCCTGGAAACCTTTACCTTTGCTGGTGCCTACAACGTCTACGAATGTACCCTCCTGGAAGAGGTCTACTGAGAGTGTTTCACCAAGCGCGGGGATGGTCTCAAACGATTTGAACTCGGCCAAGTGGCGCTGCGGTGCTACTCCTGCCTTTGAGAAATGACCTGCCTCGGCTTTGTTGGTGTGCTTCTCTTTCTTCTCCTGGAAGCCTACCTGTACTGCCTCGTAGCCATCTTTCTCGAGGGTCTTGATCTGAGTAACAACACAAGGACCTACTTCGATAACAGTGCACGGAACATTTTTTCCGTCGGCACTGAAAACGGATGTCATTCCGATTTTCTTTCCTAATAATCCTGGCATTTCTACTGTTTGATTTGTGAAGCGTTGCGAGTTAAATTCATCTTATCGTATTGAATTCCTCCACAAGAGGCTTCGATTGCTTAATGCTTGTGTATTGATTTAGTTTCTTTGTGATTCCCGTCGTTGCCGGCGGGTTTGACTTCCGATTCATATCGGGGGAGTCTCAGCCGGAAAGCCCGGAGGCTCTCCGGCTTCGGCCTCCTGATTATCTTCATCGGTCAGCGGTGCCGGGCGGTATGAGAAATTTCTCAATACCCCTGAGGCACCATCCATCTCGATATTATACCTTGATGGAAACGTCTACTCCACTGGGAAGTTCGAGTTTCATAAGAGCGTCGACAGTCTTGGCAGTTGAACTGTAGATGTCGATGAGACGCTGATACGAACTGAGTTCGAACTGCTCACGGCTCTTCTTATTTACGAATGTGGAGCGGTTTACTGTGAAAATGCGCTTGTGTGTAGGCAGGGGGATAGGACCGCTTACAATCGCGCCGGTAGACTTCACTGTCTTCACGATCTTCTCAGCCGACTTGTCGACCAGATTGTGATCGTATGATTTCAGTTTGATTCTGATTTTTTGGCTCATGATTATATCGTTTCTTTTTTATTTCAACAAATCTACGCGGCCCTGAACCTCTGTGAGCACGTTACGCGCAATTGAGTTACTTACTTCTGCATAGTGACTGAAACTCATGGTGCTGGTAGCACGTCCGGAAGTGATGGTACGGAGCGCTGTCACGTAACCGAACATTTCTGCGAGAGGCGCCTTAGCCTTAACGATACGGGCACCGCTGCGGCTTGTCTCCATACCTTCTACCTGACCGCGACGCTTGTTAAGGTCGCCGATCACGTCGCCCATGCTCTCTTCGGGAGTCACAACTTCAACCTTCATGATAGGCTCCATAAGTACGGGACCTGCCTTTTCGCTACCATGCTTGAATGCCTGGATCGCGCAAAGTTCAAATGAAAGTTGGTCTGAGTCCACGGGGTGGAACGATCCATCGAGAAGTGTCACCTTGAGTTGCTCTACGGGATAGCCGGCAAGAACACCATTCTTCATTGCAGTCTGGAAACCCTTCTGCACTGAGGGAATGTATTCCTTAGGCACGTTACCACCCTTAACTTCGTCTACAAACTGGAGGCTGCCTTCGAAGCCTTCGTCTACCGGCTCAATGCGTACGATGATGTCAGCGTATTTACCGCGACCACCGGTCTGCTTCTTGAATGTCTCACGAAGTTCAACGGGCTTGGTGATTGCTTCCTTATAAGTAACCTGAGGACGACCCTGATTACATTCTACCTTAAACTCACGACGCAGACGGTCGATGATGATGTCAAGGTGAAGTTCACCCATACCTGAGATAACTGTCTGACCTGTTTCCTCATTAGTCTCAACGCGGAATGTGGGGTCTTCTTCTGCGAGTTTCTGAAGGCCGACACCGAGTTTATCGAGGTCTTTCTGAGTCTTGGGCTCTACTGCGATACCGATCACGGGATCCGGGAATTCCATTGCCTCAAGCACGATGGGTGCGTCTTCAGCGCAGAGAGTATCACCTGTGCGGATATCCTTGAAACCAACGCCGGCACCGATATCACCGCAGCCGATCTTCTCTTTGGGGTTCTGCTTGTTGGAGTGCATCTGGAAAAGGCGTGAGATACGCTCTTTCTTGCCTGAACGTGTGTTGAGCACGTAAGAACCTGCTTCGATCTCACCGGAGTAAACACGGAAGAAGCAGAGACGACCTACGTAGGGGTCAGTTGCAATTTTGAACGCAAGTGCCGACATGGGTGCGTCCGGACGGGGTTCGCGAGTTTCGATCTGTTCGGGATCGCCTACTGCGTGACCTTCTACCGCACCTGCATCTTCGGGAGAGGGAAGATATGCGCAGACAGCGTCGAGAAGTGTCTGAACACCCTTATTCTTGAATGAAGAACCGCAGATCATCGGGTTCACCTGCATTGCGAGGGTAGCCTTGCGGATTGCGGCCTTGATCTCTTCCTCAGTGATAGTGGCAGGATCTTCGAAATATTTCTCCATGAGGACATCGTCAAACTCAGCGAGAGTTTCGAGCATCTTATCGCGGTAAGATTCTGCCTCTTCCTGAAGGTTGGCGGGGATTTCCTCGATAGAGTATTCAGCGCCCATGCTCTCATCGTGCCAGAAGATAGCCTTCATTGTGATAAGGTCTACCACGCCCTTGAATGACTCTTCAGCACCGATAGGAATCTGGATGGGAAGGGGGTTGGCACCGAGCACTTCCTTAACCTGGCGTACAACCTCAAAGAAGTTAGCGCCTGAGCGGTCCATCTTATTAACGTAGCCGATACGGGGTACGTTATACTTGTCAGCCTGACGCCATACGGTCTCAGACTGGGGTTCTACACCGCCTACTGCGCAGAAAGTAGCGACAGCGCCGTCGAGTACGCGCAGAGAGCGTTCCACCTCGACTGTGAAGTCAACGTGTCCCGGAGTGTCAATAAGATTGATTTTGTATTTCTCGCCCTCGTAGTTCCAGAATGTGGTAGTGGCGGCTGATGTGATAGTGATACCACGTTCCTGTTCCTGTTCCATCCAGTCCATGGTAGCGGCGCCATCATGCACCTCACCGATCTTGTGAGTCAAGCCGGTATAGAAAAGGATACGTTCGGAAGTTGTGGTCTTACCGGCATCGATATGAGCCATGATGCCGATATTACGTGTGTATTTAAGTTCGTCGTGTTTAGCCATTTTTTCTTATCTCCAATTAAAATCTGAAATGAGCGAATGCACGGTTGGCTTCTGCCATGCGGTGCATATCCTCTTTACGCTTGTATGCGCCACCCTGATCGTTGAATGCATCGACAATTTCAGCAGCCAGTTTGTCGGCCATTGTCTTGCCGCCACGCTTGCGGGCGAAGATAATAAGATTTTTCATGGATATGGATTCCTTGCGGTCAGCACGAATCTCGGTCGGAACCTGGAATGTTGCTCCACCTACGCGGCGAGACTTAACCTCAACCTGCGGTGTGACATTCTCGAGAGCCTTCTTCCAGATTTCCAATGCTGTCTTCTCCTCGTTGGGCATCTTGGCCTTCACAGTCTCAAGTGCCGAGTAGAAGATTGTATAGGCAGTATTCTTCTTGCCATCATACATGAGGTGATTTACAAATTTTGTCACCTTTACATCATGAAAGACAGGATCAGGGAGTATTACCCTTTTCTTTGGCTTTGCTTTTCTCATTTTTTCTTAAAATGTGGTTTTGGTTTTGGTTGCTTCGAGTGGGCTTGCGTTGGATATGTTTCCGCCCGATAACTTCAGTTGCGCTCTCTTGCGCCACTTACTCAACCTTTCAGCATTCCAAATCAGAAACCAAGTGATGATTGATTGTGATTTGTTAATGATTTTCCTTAATCACTGCGGCTTACTGCGTCTGCCTGTTAGAAGCCCGGCAGACGCCTGCTTCAACCACAGCGACCCGCATGCTGAAGTGCTTTATTACTTCTTCGCTGCTTTAGGACGTTTTGCTCCGTATTTCGAGCGACGCTGGGTACGGCCCTGTACTCCTGCAGTATCAAGTGTGCCACGCACAATGTGATAACGCACACCGGGAAGGTCCTTTACACGACCACCGCGAACCATTACGATCGAGTGCTCCTGAAGGTTGTGTCCCTCTCCGGGGATATAGGAGTTAACCTCCTTGCCGTTGGTCAAGCGCACACGAGCCACCTTACGCATAGCGGAATTAGGCTTCTTCGGGGTAGTGGTGTACACACGCACACACACGCCGCGACGCTGCGGACATGAATCCAATGCCGGCGATTTGCTCTTGTCTTTAAGAACATTACGTCCTTTTCTTACTAATTGCTGAATAGTAGGCATTCTGTTAATAATTATTTTTAGTTGTCTTTTCCCTTTTTTAATCATCTCCGGACACCTCCGGAAATATTCTGCTTCAGACATATTTATCCCATATACAACATCCGCCAACCAACCGGCTATAAATCAACCGATTAGCAGACGCTGCCACGGATTTATTCTCCAAAGCGTTGCAAAATTACTAAAAATAAACGATTTACGCAACCCTCATTATACTTTTTTTAACCACCGACCCCAACTTTTTTATATTTTTTACATCCCTTTCAACCTTTTTTTGTATCTTCGTGAAAATTTTTTATTACTTCCTATTCATAATACCAATGGAAACCCGTATCATTGAATGCGTCCCCAACTTCTCGGAAGGACGCGATCCTGAGAAAATCAAGCAGATCACTGATGCCATCTGCTCCGTAAAGTCTATAAAACTTCTCGATGTAGATCCCGGTGAGGCTACCAACCGTACGGTGGTGACTTTTGTCGGTGCTCCGGAGGATGTGGTCGAGGCTGCTTTCCGCGGTATCCGCAAGGCGGCTGAGGTGATCGATATGCGTCAGCATCATGGTGCTCACCCGCGAATGGGCGCTACAGATGTATGTCCGCTCATCCCCGTGGCAGGTGTCACTCTTGAGGAGTGTGCCGAACTCTCCCGCGCGCTCGCAAAGCGTGTTGCCGATGAACTCCACATCCCCACATATTGCTATGAAGCAGCCGCTTTCCGTCCGGAACGCAAGAATCTCGCCGTATGCCGCGAGGGTGAATATGAGGCTCTCTCCCGCAAGATGGGCGATGAAGAGAAGGGTCCCGATTTCGGCAACCGTCCGTTTGATGAGGACGCTGCACGCACCGGCGCCACCACTATCGGCGCGCGTGACTTCCTTATCGCCGTGAACTACAATCTCAATACTACCTCTACCCGTCGTGCCAACGCCATCGCTTTCGACGTTCGCGAAAAGGGACGTCCCATGAGAGAGGGCGGAAAGGTCACCGGCAAACCGGTTAAGGATGCCGACGGCAAACCCGTTATGATACCCGGCACTCTCAAGGGCACTAAGGCTATCGGATGGTTTATCGACGAATACGGTATCGCGCAGGTGTCGATGAATATCACCGACATCGCACACGTGCCCCTGCATGTGGCTTTCGATGAGGTCTGCAAGAAAGCCGATGAGCGTGGTGTGCGTGTCACCGGCACTGAAATCGTAGGTCTGATTCCCAAACGCACCCTCATCGATGCCGGCAAATACTTCCTCCGCAAGCAGCACCGTTCCGTAGGTATTCCGGAGGAGGAAATCATACGTATCGCAGTGAAATCTATGGGTCTCGATGAACTGAAGCCGTTTGATCCGCGCGAAAAGGTGATCGAATACCTCATCGAAGATACATCCAAGAAGAAACTCATCGACCTCACCGCACGCGGTCTTGCCGAGGAGACCGCTTCTGAAAGTCCGGCTCCCGGCGGCGGTTCCATCTCCGCTTATATGGGTGCTCTCGGTGCGGCTCTCGGCACTATGGTGGCCAACCTCACCGCACACAAAGCCGCATACGACGACCGCTGGGAGGAATTCTCCGACGTTGCTGAAGAGGGTCAGAACCTTATGGATCAGTTGCTCTTCCTCGTTGACGAAGACACCGAAGCCTTCAACCGCATAATGGATGTATTCGCAATGCCGAAAAAGACTGATGAAGAGAAAGCAGCCCGCGCTCAGGCCATGGAGGATGCCACACTTTACGCCACACAGGTTCCGTTGCGCACAATGGAGACTGCCTTCAAGGTATTCCCCTTGCTCCGTAAGATGGTAGATGATGGCAACCAGTCATCCATTACCGACGCAGGCGTAGGCACATTGGCAGTGCGCGCAGCAATCCGCGGTGCATTCCTCAACGTCAAGATCAACGCCGCAGGACTTAAAGACCGCGCCAAAGCCGAAGAACTCATAGCCCGCGGGGCTGAAATCGAAGCCGAAGCAGCACGCCTCGAATCTGAAATCCTCGCCGACGTCAACGCAAAAATCTAACCCCGTCAGATCTAATCAACGATTATAATAAATCTAATCAACGATTATAAAAATAAAAAGAGATGTCTTTTCCCGACATCTCTTTTTAATTTATTGCATCTCAAATATTATTATTTCTTATATTTATTGCAATTATATTATTAGTTCAATGTTTATTATATTACTTATATTCTTGCAATTCAAACCATTATTTATAGGATGATGCCACCTCGAATACCCGCTCGTAAATCTTGCGGTCTGACTCAGTGAGGGGGATATTGCGGCGACCCATTACGCGCTCGGCGATCTGGAAGAATTTCTTGAGCGAAACGTCCGTCATGCCGCTCGATGGCGAACCTTCAAGAAAACTGGGTATAAACACACGCGGAAAGCCGGCACCGTGAAGATTAACACCGACTCCTACCACCGTCGCTGTGTTAAACATACAGTTGATGCCTGCCTTGCTGTGGTCTGCCATTATCAATCCGCAGAATTGCAGATCGGTGCGCATAAATGTATGTCGAGGATAATTCCAGATGCGAATCTTGGAATAGTCATTCTTCAAGTTTGACGCATTTACTCCGGCACCCAGATTGCACCACTCCCCTATTACGGCATTTCCGAGATACCCGTCGTGTGCCTTGTTGGAATAGCCGAAAATTACCGTATTCTGCACCTCTCCTCCGATTTTACAATAAGGACCAAAGGTTGTGGCGCCATAAATCTTAGCCCCCATCTTCACCTGCGCGTGGGGGAGCAGTGCCAACGGACCGCGCACGCAAGCGCCCTCCATCACTACCGCATCCTTGCCGATATATATCGGGCCATCCTTCACGTTCAGAGTGGCACCTTCCACTTCTGCCCCCTCCTCGATAAAGATCAAGGGATTGCCATCAGCATCCACCGGATTGCCGATCACCAGGTTGGAGTCCGGAAGTGCCTGCGAGTGCCTGCCGAGGGTAATTCTTGCGAAGTCGGCCTTCAGCGCCTCCCCGTTATTGAGAAAAATATCAAAGGGATAGCGGATTATAACCGCCACACCCTCCGGCAATGCCCATACCTTGTCAAACTTTTCCGCGTCAAGTTTCTCTTCACCTCCACGATAAGCAACAATCTGACCATCGTATTTCAACGCCTCGCCCGGTTGCAGAGCCGCAATGCGCTCCGCCATCCCCTCCTGAGGCAGAAGATTACCGGCAATAAAAAACATATCGTCGCCTGCCCCACAAGTTCCGAACTTCTCACGCTGAAACTCAACCGGCCGATAACAATAAATTCCCGGCAATAAATCCTCCCAAACCTCGCGAAGGGTACGGATACCGACTCTGAAATCGGCTATCGGTCTGGTATACGACAACGGTAACAGATCGCCGTGTGTCTGCTCAGTATCAAAAAGTACAATCTTACGTTCTGACATTTCTATTAATTTTCATCAATAATTTTTTGGATTAGAATAACCGTTAATTCGGCATCCATACCGTAAAATTGCAAAATTATCTTTTTCCACACATATCCACAACTTTTTCATTAACTAATTAACTAACCATTTAGAATTCCATGCATTTGAATAAATATATCGGCTATTTACCCGCATTTTTTGTTATAACTTTGATGGTCTGATATTTTTTTGTATTTTTGCACATAGACAATTCAGATCTACCATAACGACTAATCACTATACACATATATAAATCCTTTATGGAAAAGAAAAACCTTACCTACCTTGCAAATCTCCGCGAGGCAATGAAAAAACACAATATCGATGTCTGCATCATTACCGGCACCGATCCCCACCAGTCGGAAATCCCCCCTCATCACTGGCGCGGCCGCGAATGGCTCACCGGTTTCGAGTCTTCCAACGGCACAAACGGCACTGCCGTAATCACCGCCGACGATGCTCTCTGCTGGACCGACTCCCGCTACTTCCTCCAGGCTGAAGACCAACTTCAGGGCACCGGCTTCCGGATGATGAAGGAGGATGGTCCTGAGGCTGTCGACCTCGTAGACTGGGTTACCGAACATACTCAGAAAGGTCAGACCGTAGGTATCGACGGCATGACTTTCTCAATCTCATTCGCTCAGCGTCTGCAGCAGGAACTCAACGACAACGGTATCAACCTCAACACTGACTTCCCGCAGTTTGACTATATATATCCCGACCGCCCCGAGCGTCCGAAAAATAAACTCTTCATCCACGATGAAAAGATCGTAGGCGAAACTGTAGACCATAAGGTGACGCGCATCCTCGAATGTGTGAAATCCGAACTCGCCAACGCCACCCTCCTCTCTGCACTCGACGATATAGCATGGGCCACCAACCTGCGTACTGCCGGCGACATCACCTACTCCCCCATCTTCGTCAGTTACCTCTACCTCTCGCCCGAGAAGAGAGTCCTCTTCGTAGATGCCGATAAACTCACCGCAGAAGTCGAGGCGCATCTCCGGAAATACAACATCGAGGTGCTTCCCTACGACGACGTACTCAAATTCGTGGCAGCACTCCCCAAAGAGACACGTCTCCTCATCGATCCCGAAAAGACATCCCGCGGACTTTACGACCATCTCGGATGCACACCCGTATTCGGCGGATCTACGGTAGCCAAACTCAAGAGCATCAAAAATCAGACAATGCTCGCCAACCTCGCCATTGCGATGGAAAAAGACGGTGTGGCACTCACCCGCTTCTTCATGATGATCGAAAAGGAATACCCCGGCGGCAAACTCACCGAAGTTGAACTCGGCAAGCGCCTCCGCGCATTGCGTCTTGCAGATGACTCTTGCGTCGACGAATCTTTCGCCGCCATCGTAGGCTGGAACGGCCACGGCGCCATCGTGCACTACGAAGCCACGCCCGAGACTGACGTACCCATCACCGGCCAGGGACTCCTCCTCGTCGACAGCGGCGGTCAGTACACTTTCGGCACCACCGACATTACCCGTACAATCGCTCTGGGAGGCGCTACCCCCGAACAGCGTCACGACTTCACCCTCGTTATGAAAGGTCACATCGCACTCGCCCGCGCCATCTTCCCCGAAGGCACTACAGGCCACCAACTCGACGTGCTCGCCCGCCAGTTCCTGTGGGCTGAAGGAAAAGCCTACTATCACGGCACAGGCCACGGCGTAGGATTCTTCATCAACTGCCACGAGGGTCCGCAAAACATTCGTCTCAACATCAACCCCACTCCCCTGCAGCCGGGTATGATCACAAGCAACGAACCCGGTCTATACCTCACCGATAAATACGGTATCCGTTGCGAGAATCTCATCGTCACCGAGCAGCACGCCACAACTGAATTCGGCAACTTCTACGACTTCAAGGTGATGACTCTCTTCCCCTTCGACCGCACCCTTTTCGACACTTCAATCATGACCGACGAAGAGATCAAATGGGTCAACGACTATCACGCCATGGTGGCTCAGCGTCTATGTCCGCTCCTCACTGCCGATGAAGCCGCATGGATGACTGCCAAGTGTGCTCCCATAAGCCGTTGAACGAAAAAAAGAGTAATTCCGGCAATTAATAAATATTGTAACGAACCAAAAAAGAATATAGTAAAGTGGCTATTATACAAACCGTAAGAGGATTCACTCCTAAAATCGGCGCAGGCACATTCCTCGCCGCCAATGCAGTAGTGGTAGGCGATGTGACAATGGGGCGCGACTGCTCCGTATGGTTCTCGACCGTACTCCGCGGCGATGTCAACACCATCACCATCGGCGACCGCGTCAATATCCAGGACGGCTCGGTGCTCCACACCCTCTATGAGAAATCCACTATCGAAATCGGAAACGACGTATCGATCGGACACAACGTCACTATCCACGGCGCCAAAATCAAAGACTATGCCCTCATCGGCATGGGAGCGGTAGTGATGGATGACGCCGAAGTAGGCGAAGGCGCACTCGTAGCCGCAGGATCCGTAGTGCTGAGCCGTACCAAAATCGGAGCCCACGAACTCTGGGCAGGTGCTCCCGCCAAATTCATCAAGATGGTAGAGCCGGAGAAAGCCAAGGAGATGAACGTCAAGATCGCCAAAAACTATCTGATGTACTCCCGCTGGTACGACACTGCCGAAGGGGAAGCCGCCATGAATCAGCGTGTGCCCGAAATGGAGGAAGAAATGCAAAATATTCCTCAAAAATAATCCCCGAAACCACAATAACACTCTTTCCACCGATTTTTTCAAAAAAATTACCGAAAAAATTTGGTGGAAAGAGTTGTATTTTATAATTTTGCACCTGCATTATAGCCCTCCGCCACAAGGGAAAGGGGAATTAGTTTCCTGTCAAGTCAATGAAGGGAGCGGGCGTCGAGCGATGATGCAATCTCAAATCAATTTATCAATCAGAAAATCAAAGTAATAAAAGAAAAATGATAATCGTACAAGTAAAAGAAGGCGAGAACATCGAAAGAGCCCTCAAGAAATTCAAACGTAAATTTGAAAGAACAGGTATTGTAAAGGAACTCCGTCGCCGCCAGGCTTTCGAAAAGCCCAGCGTTGCAAACCGTAAGAAAATGATGAAGGCTGTATATGTACAGCAACTTCGTCAGGAGGCTGAGCAATAATCCGGCTCCATCGCCTCTCGGCGTGACATCACTTTTCTAACAAGAATTTATCCGGACGGATATGTCAGAACCCTCAGATTCTGATATATCCGTCTTGACTTATCACGGCTTCTCCCTCC
>CAMWSV010000031.1 GCA_947177015.1 uncultured Porphyromonadaceae bacterium | reverse complement strand
ATATGACATATCTCCAAACACCCCTATTACTATAATTTCAGTTTTATGAAACTAAAGAAATATTGTTGTTTACTTATAGTGGCGTTAATTGTGGCAGTAGGCTTCACAACCGGTGATACCTACGGAGCACGTAAGCGTGCATCAAAAGCAAAGACAACACAAAGTTACAAAGGTAAAAAATCGAAAAGTAAATCAAAAAAATCTTCCAAATCATCGAAGAGCGGTAAGAAGCGTAACTCCAAAGGAAGGAAAAAAACTTCTAAGGGTACGTCTCGCAACAGCAGACGCACACGCGCCTCTCAAACTCCCAAGTTGCCTCAGGAGAAACCTTCGAATGATTCGTTGACACTCTATGTGAATCAGATTGTCCTTGACTGGATTCCTAATGATCAAAATCCCGGAGGATTGCGTATCAATAAGGTTGCGCCATTGTCTAATCGGCAGCAGGTGAATATCCAATTGAATGAGAATTTTACATATATGCCTATTAATAAGGAATTTATAAATAATCTCACGAAGATAATCAGAAATTCGCTTCCCGATTCAATCTCAGATTACGGAATTAATCTGCGTGTTGATCAGCGTAATCTGTCATATTACATCAATCATATTGACAAACTGCCGGAAAAATATCGTAAAAACGAACCCTTTGTGGTGGCTGTTAATCCATATATTCATCCCAAGAAAGGTATGGAAGGGGACATTATTGCTCTTTGGCATAGCCACGGCCGATACTTTAAAGGTGGCGGATGGCAATGGCAGCGAGGTTTCCTATTCCAGTCATTGGAAGATACATATACAATGGGATATGTATTACCCTTTCTTGTGCCGATGCTGGAGAATGCGGGAGCCTACGTAATGTTGCCTCGTGAACGCGATTATAATCGTCATGAAGTCATTGTAGATAACGATACAAATGAGGGGGGTATGTTGTTTTCGCAAACCACATACAAAGAGCAGAATGGCACTCTGAAATGGACTACTGGTGAAAAAGAAGGTTTTATATATGATCTTCCTGACTTTAGAGATACAGAAAATCCATTTGAAAATGGTACTTATCGTCAGGTGCCGACTTTGAAGAATGCGTCACACCAGTCTGTGGCAGCATGGTATGCCGATATTCCGGAGGATGGAGAATATGCAGTTTATGTCAGTTACAAGACTCTTCCCAATTCTACTAAAGATGCACATTATACAGTTAATTACTCAGGAGGCAGCAAAGAGTTTAAAGTGAATCAGACAATGGGAGGAGGAACCTGGATATATCTCGGGACATTTCCTCTCGAAGAGGGATTTAGCGATAAGACCCCTATCGTAACTTTAACTAACTATACCGAAAAAGGAGGCGAAACCACCATTGTCACAGCAGATGCTGTTAAGATTGGAGGGGGCGTCGGCAATATTGCACGTTCCACCAGCCGATCTGATATTTATTATGACCCTTCAACTCCTCTTGCTGAAACCACGCCGTCCACCAACGATAAATCATCATTCCAATATTTGGATGATGAAGAGGATGAAGAAGTCGAAGAGGATGAGACTGAAGAGGATGAAGAAAGCGATGATGAATCAGTGGATGATGAAGAGGATGAATCTCCAGATGATTTAGAAAATACATCAACAGTAGATACTAAAACAGAGTCAAAGCGTATAGGCCGAGTTCCCGTGTTCACTACATCGGGAATGCCTCGTTATCTGGAAGGAGCACGCTACTGGTTACACTGGGCAGGATTTCCCGAAAAAGTTTATTCTCCGTTTCATGGTGCGGATGATTATAAGGATGATTATACCTGTCGCGGACATTGGGTCAATTACCTTGCAGGTGGCTCAAGGGTACTTCCAAATCGCGAGGGACTTAATATACCTGTAGACATATCCTTCGCACTTCACTCTGATGCTGGTAAACGTGCCGATGATTCTACTGTAGGAACCTTAGGAATTTATTATACCAATGGAGGTGCCTCTTATGCTGATGGTACGCCGCGTACAAGTTCACGAATGTTGACCGATCTTCTCATGCGTCAGATCACATCAGATGTACGCCGAAGTTATGAACCTCGCTGGACCCGGCGATCCATGTGGGATAAGTCATATCTTGAGGCAAGAGTGGCTGAAGTACCTACTACCCTTCTTGAGATACTTAGTCATCAGAATTTCGGCGATATGCAATACGGATTGGATCCGAATTTCAGATTTGTTGTGTCACGCGCGATATACAAGGCAATGGCGAAATTTATTGGTGAACGAAAAGATCGTCAGGTAGTGATTCAGCCCCTTCCGGTAAATAGTTTTGCAATACAGTATTCTAAGAAAGGTCATTATCGATTGAGTTGGCTTGCTACTCCTGATAGTCTTGAGTCAACTGCCTTGCCTACTAAATATTTTATCCTTGAACGTTCGGAAGGTGTTATGGGATTTCATAAAGTTGGAGAGACTTCTGCAACACATTTCGACATCAAGGTTAATGATGATCTCATACATTCATACAAGGTTATTGCGGCCAACGAAGGTGGATTATCTTTCCCCTCTGAGGTACTTGCACTCCGTGAGGGTAAAAACTCAGATCCTGTGCTGATAGTAAATGGATTTGATAGAATTTCCGCGCCCGGACATTTTTCCGATAGCGGTAGAGCAGGATTTAATGCTGAAGATGATTTTGGAGTACCGTATATTAAAGATGCTTCATTTGCAGGTTATCAGACGGAATTCAGACGCAGTGCCGGCGAAGGTTTCGGACGTAGCAATAGTACCGGTATAGGACACGTTATTGCAGGAAATACTTTCGATTACCCTTCAGTCCATGGCGACGCGATTGCAGATTTGGGATATGGCTTTATAAGTTGTTCGGCCCGCGCAGTTGAAAACGGTACAATTAATCTCAAGGATTATAAATATGTTGATCTCATTCTCGGAAAGCAGAAAAGAACTACTGTCGGACGTGGAACGAGTGGAGTCCGTTATGAAGCAATTCCATTAAATCTTCAGGAGAAGATAAAGAAATTTGTTCGTTCCGGCGGTAATCTATTTGTCAGTGGATCGTTTGCAGTATCCGATTTATTCGATACTCGCGCCGGACAAAATTCTCGTGATTTCGCTACTGAAATTTTAGGAGTGGAACCCGATTTATCTTGCGCGCGTACAAGATCCGGCAGGATAACAATGGAAAAATCCAATCGTCAGGTAGGATATTCCAATACTCTCAATCAAGATTATTATATCGTTGAGAAGCCGGACGCCTTGATTCCTGCCGCTGAGAATGGGAAAATATTGGCCACTTTTTCGGATACTAATGCAGTGGCAGGTGTGTCAACAAGAGTGGGAAACGGTAATGTTACAGTATTCACTATTCCTTTGGAGACAGTTAAATCTGTTGATGACCGCAAGATGATTCTTAAGGATTTTCTTAACGAATAAACTTATTAAAAACAGTTTTATATTTATTTAGTATAGAATATATTCTCTTTTATATAGAACATATTTCACTTTAAAATAATACTGAAACAATCACTTAATTCGAAAAAATGAACATTCATAGATTCATAAATATTGATACTTTGAGAGAGGAAATTTTTAAAAGTCCTCTTGAACAATATATATTGGTATCCTTGAGCGATAAGGAGATAAAACTCTATCCTCATGCTGTGAGAAGAATGCGTCAGGTTGGAGAAGATACTGATGTATCGATGGTCTATTGTTGGTATCGCGAAGAGAATGAAGATGGCTCGCTTATGGATCACCCTCTCACACAATATATGCCGGGGTCAGTCAGAGATGATTTTGATTTCGGTGCGCTCGTAATGTTGAATGCCGCTGATGTATTGGCTGCCACAGAAGATTTCGGACCGGAGGAATCACAATGGCTTGATGGTGGCTGGTATGCGTTGCGTCTGCGGCTAAGTCAGGGTCGGTTCTTCCAGATGGTGCCTGAATATCTGTATAGTGTAAGCCGAACTGATTATCGGCTCAGCGGTGCTAAGCAGCATGATTACGTTGACCCTAAGAATGCGGCATATCAAAAAGAAATGGAAGAGATTCTGCATCAACATCTCTATGAAATAGATGCTCTCGTAAGTGAGGATAGATTTGAAGTGGATCTGTCGCAGGCGGCATCTCTCAATTATATTGAGGCTTCCGTAATCATTCCTGTAAGAAACAGAGTGTCTACAGTTGGCGATGCTATCAGAAGTGCCCTTTCTCAAATAACGTCCTTTGATTTTAATATCATAATTATTGATAACGCTTCAACTGATGGCACCCGCGAATTGATTCAGGAATTCACCGATCCCCGGGTACATCTGATTGCACTTGATGGCTCGGAAAACTTGGGAATTGGAGGATGCTGGAATCTTGGAATCCTCTCTGAACATTGCGGTAAATTTGCAGTGCAACTTGATTCAGATGATTTATATTCGTCAGTAAATACTCTGCAAAAGATCGTTGATAAATTCTATGAAGGTGGTTATGCTGCAGTAATCGGCAGTTATGAGATGACTGATTTTGATTTAAATTCCATTCCACCTGGACTTATTGCCCATCGTGAGTGGACCGATGAGAACGGACCTAATAATGCTTTGCGCATCAATGGACTCGGTGCTCCAAGAGCATTCTATACTCCAATAGTCAGGGAGATTCTCTTCCCGAATGTAAGTTATGGTGAAGATTACGCCGTATGTCTGCGATTGAGCCGGGATTATAAGATAGGACGAATCTATGAATCTCTCTATAATTGTCGCAGATGGCATGGTAATTCTGATGCCGACCTGTCAATTGAAAAGGTAAATAAAAATAATTCTTATAAGGATTTCCTGCGCACTAATGAGTTGGTTGCAAGAATTCTCAGCAATCGTAAAAAATACATGTCGGAAGCCTATAATAACGAATCGGATAATAATATTGAAGATTTATGATCTCTATACTTCAAGAATTACGAGACCAGCAACTGGCGATATGGCCAATGGCAAAAGAGAATTATGAGAAACTTGGTCAGTGTCGCAGAAAACTTTTCAAATTAGATTCTCTTGAAGGTGCCTTTCAATTTAACCCGGGCCGGATAGTCTCAACCGGTGCTAAAATTGATAAGGATTCAATCGGAAGCCGCCCCTGCTTTCTATGTCGGTCTAATCGACCGACAGAACAAATGTGGGATGAAATAATTCCCGGTTGGGAATTTCTGGTAAATCCATTTCCGATATTCCCTCTTCATTTTACAATAGCGGCATCTCGTCATATCCCACAGGACCATATTCCTGCGGAAATGGTAGAAATCGCGGAGCGACTCAGAGGAATGTGTGTATTCTTCAATGGAGCACGCGCAGGTGCCTCTGCTCCTGACCATTTACATTGTCAAGCAGTGATGAAATCAGAATTACCGCTGATAAATTATCTTGAGGCCGGAGGTGATGTTGAATCGTTGCCGTTTAAAGTGATCTATGATATTATAACTCCCGATAATGAGGGTCTGAATAAATTAAAGATTTTATTGCATACCCAGGGTTATGATGCAGAAAACGGAGAAAAAGATTTCCGACTCTTGAATGCTTATTTTTGGATTGGCAACAATGGATTACTCCGAGTCTGTGTTATTCCGAGAGGTAGACATCGTCCGCTGTGCTATCCGTCAGATGCTGAAGAAGCGAACATGGACGGAACCTACATTATCAGTCCGGGAGCAATAGATATGGCAGGAATAGTGATTCTTCCGCGAGAAGATGATTTCAAAAAAATCACTGTTGAAGATTTACAAAAGATTTACTCCGAAACTGCACTTCCGAAATAATCCGACTATCTGGAAATGAAATCTAATCAATCTATCCACACTTCAACTAATCCATGGAAGTGGATACCGACTTTATATATCGCGGAGGGACTCCCCTATTTTGCTGTAAACACGTTGACTGTGTTGATGTATAATAATTTAGGATTATCCAAATCTGAGATGGCATTTTATACCGGATGGCTATATCTGCCTTGGGTTATAAAACCTTTCTGGAGTCCGTTCGTGGATATTATGCGCACCAAGAGATGGTGGACCATAGCGATGCAATTATTGATTTGCGTCTGTATGGCAGGCGTGGCACTCTCTCTGCCGACCTCATTATTTTTAGGTGCAAGTCTTGGAATGTTCTGGATTATGGCTTTCTCATCAGCCACCCACGATATTTCAGCCGATGGATTATATATTCTTGCTCTTGATGAAAAAAAGCAGGCCTCATTTGTAGGGGTTAGATCGACATTTTACCGTATCGCAAGTGTTTTGGGGCAAGGTGGGATAGTAATTCTTGCAGGAACTCTTGAAGAGCGTATTTTGAATATTCCACTTGCATGGAGTATAACTTTTGGAATATTATCAATATTTTTCTTCCTGCTCTTTCTCTATCACTGCTATTCTCTGCCTTATCCGAAAGATGATATGCCAAGCAAGGATTATGGAATTGTAGAGATTGCCAACGGATTTATTCATTCATTCGTTACATTTTTCAAAAAAAAATACGTATGGACAGCCGTTGTATTTATGCTATTATATCGCTTGCCCGAGGCATTATGTATTAAGTTGGTTCAGCCATTCTTAAAAGATTCAATTGCAGAGGGTGGGTTAGCCCTCTCTACCGCCCATATCGGAATCATCAATGGCACAATTGGCGTGATATCCCTGCTCGCCGGGGGTATTTTGGGTGGAGTGCTAATATCAAAAGGAGGTTTAAAAAGATGGCTTATGCCTATGGCAATGGCTTTGACACTTCCATGTCTGGTATATTGTTATCTTTCGTATGTGCAACCTCCTTCATTTGTCCTCATCTCGGTTCTCATCGGATTTGAACAATTTGGTTATGGATTCGGGTTCACTTCCTTTATGCTATATATGATGTATTTCAGTAAGGGTGAGAACGCTACATCCCATTATTCTTTCTGCACGGCCTTCATGGCTCTGGGAATGATGATACCCGGCATGTTTGCAGGATGGCTGTTTGATAATCTCCCTGAAATTTCAATTCTATCCGAAATGAATCTCAAAAGTTATGAGATTTTTTTCTGGTTTGTAATTTTAACCTCGGTAATAACATTTTACGTTACTTTTCTGGTCTATAGAAGCCTTCCCAAAGCAGGAATCAGAGATGCCGACTGATTCCGATTGAGGCTTCTATAATACCATTATCAGCATGTTTATGAGCGAGCGCATGGTTGCGTTCGCTTTTTTCTTTTGACGCTTCATGATGCCATAGATGATATGCCAAAGCGCAAAATTTCAGATACCTCTTCTTTACACCGGCATTAGAAAATCTCAGGGCAAGATCAAGATCCTCACCACCCCATCCTTCAAAGGATTCATCGTATCCATTAACTGTAATGAAATCCTTTTTGTAAAAAGACATATTGCATCCCAATACATTCTCCTTATTCTTTCTATATCTTGGTGCAAGCCAATCAGCAAGCAACGGAAACCGAAGTGTATTCGGACGTTTGGCAAGAATTCCGTTTGAAAAAAATGAAACTGGCGAGGGGTCAAGATCAGATATTATTTTCTGAGAATAATTTTTATTCAATTGCACTCTTCCACCTTTGAGAAAGTAGCCTCTGCGTGACTCCCGGATGTGATCAGATATAAAATCAGGATGAAGAAAAATATCACCATCGATTTGAATGATGTATTCCCCTTTTGCCTTTGCAACACATTTATTTCTTATCTCTGCAAGCCGGAATCCCTTATCTTCCTGATAGATATGATGAAGCGGTACAGGAAAATCCTTATTGTAGGATTCTATCAGTATTCTCGTATCATCACGCGATCCATCATCGCCAATTATTACCTCATCTGGCAAGAGATTAAGACGTTTGATACTTTCCAGACATACTTTCAGTGCACCCTCCCAATTATAAGTGGCAACTATTAATGTTGTGGTCATATTCTAATATTCAGATTGGAGAGTTATTCTGATTTTTGCTGTTTCAATCCGTAGGGAGTAAATGTGATATTGTTCTCGTCGGCTTCCCTATATAATCTTGCATTATCCTCAGAAGTCCAATCGAGGCGGGAATGACATTTATGAATCATCAATGCATAATGTGATGCTTTGAGATGTTTGACGCCGGCATTTCCAAGTCGCAAATCAATATCACAATCTTCTCCCGTGCCGGGATGGACATAGCGTTCGTCAAAACCATTTACTTTCTCAAAATCACTCCTGTAAAGCCCGAAGTTAGCCCCTAAAATTCCTTGTGATTTAAGTCCAATTGCCCTTCCGAAGATAAAGGGGAAACGTATCGTGCGTCGAATCTGAGAAAGCGTAGAAGAAGGCCTCTGTCTGAAAACATTAGCAAGAATCTTTCTCCTAATTTTAATAAAGAAATTATTAGGCAGAGGATTCATGCTCTCCATCATAGGGTTGAGGTATGGAGCGGATTCGACCCTTCTACCTCCAATTACAAATCCCTTATGTCTCAACATATAATGATCATACAAGAAATCCGGATGAGGAACGCAGTCGCCATCAATAAATACAAGATATTCTCCATTGGAATTTCTAACTGCATTATTCAACGCAAGGTTTTTTCGCCAACCTTTATCTTCATGTCGGATATGACTAATTTTGATTTCAGGATGTGATGATATATATTCTTGCAATAACGTGACATTCTTCAAGTCTGAACCATCGTCGGCGATCACAACTTCAAAATCTTTAAAGGACTGCCATCTTATGGCATCTAATATTAGTCTAAGCCATTCAAAATTATTATAGACCGAGACTATTAGTGTAATTGCCGGGATATGATCCATCATTCTATAAGAATTATTGACTTAATTGCTGGTAAATATCTGTATTTATGTGCAAATGTAATAATAAAAAATTTTTTATGCAAAAAGTCTATCTATTACTCTTCAAGATTCTCATATAAGCATTTTGCAGGATGATGATGAAAAGTAGCATTTATGTGATCCTATAATGAATATATAATCTAAACTTTTTAAGAAAATTTGATATATTATGACCACAAAACTGAAAACAATTCTTGACTCCCAAAAGATTTATTATTAATTTTGCAATGCTAAACTAAATAAATGAAACTGAGGAGACCCTGATACACTATTTTTATTTCGAAATCAATTGATCGCTGCGATCAGTTCCTTTTGTAATAAAATCTTATTTTAATTATGTTCAGAATGCTTCTCAAAAAATTAATTAACCTTTAGATCTTATGTATAATACCAGATCTGCAACTAAATTTTTTCTTACATTTGGATTGGCAAGTTATCTTGCATCGATATTGCCCGCTTATGGTGCGGATTATGATTCTCCAAACTTCTATATTCGTGGAAGTTTCCAAAATTGTGATTGGAATTCTTTGGCTTTCCCCATGAATAAAGAGGGTAATCATTATTCAATTCACCTTGACGAAATTAATGGTGAATTTAAAATCTCAAATGAGAATTGGGGGGTGAATTATGGGGCTGAATCCGGCGATAAAACAGTGATAACTGAATCTGCTTTTATCAAAGGTAGGCAAGATGGTGCAAACTTTATCGGACGCGATCTAAAAGATGTCACTATCTCTTTCGATTATGTTCAGGGATCCAATGTCGCTGACATCAAGTTCGTGATAAATGGTATCGAGCCTTCTTCCGGTGACGAACCTATACCATCTGATGAAATTACGAATAACTTTATTTCCGGTACACTTCCTGTATTATATATAAACGTATATAATGAAGCCGGCCAACTCGACAATGAAATTATTTCGAAGGATCTTGCTCATAAGAATTATTTCAAAGGCGAATATTGGCTTGATACGAATAATTGTGAGTGGATGAAGGCGATGGGCGCAAAGTCAATCGGTTCTAAAGACGAACCATTGCCTTTGGAAATTAAGGCTCGTGGCAATTATACTCGTAAAGGATTTTCAAAAAAGCCGTTTAAATTGAAATTGGGTGCAAAGCAGGCTATGCTCGGACTGAGTAAAAGTAAACACTTTGCCATTCTTGCTCATGCCGACGACAATTATGGTTATCTGAGAAACTTCACGGGATTTAATCTCGGTAGGCGCATAGGGCTTCCCTGGACTCCTGACCAACAACCGGTAGAGGTTGTCATCAACGGCGACTACCGCGGACTATACTTCCTTACAGAATCTATACGAATCGAATCCGACCGTATAAATATCACTGAGTTAGAAGATAATGTTTCTGATCCTGCACTTGCCAGTGGTGGTTATCTTATCGAACTCGATAATTATGAGGAAGAGAATCAAATTCGTATGGCAGAGAAGGGACAAGCCGGCGGATTTAAAGATGAACTGCGTATTACGTTTGATACTCCCGAGATATATTCCGATTTGCAGCGCAAATTTGTAGAGAATCAATTTGTTGCAATGAATGATGCCATTGGAGATAATTCCGATAATCTCTGGGCATACATGGATATGG
Source organism: uncultured Porphyromonadaceae bacterium (assembly GCA_947177015.1). Classification (GTDB taxonomy): domain Bacteria; phylum Bacteroidota; class Bacteroidia; order Bacteroidales; family Muribaculaceae; genus Lepagella. The sequence goes on along the minus strand of CAMWSV010000031.1, from coordinate 4,693 downwards.
ATGATGCCGCCCGCTATTACATAGTTGAGGAAATGATATCTCATACGGAAGCCTACCACGGCAGCACATATATGTTCAGAGATCGAGGTGCTGATCAGAAGTGGCACTTCTCACCTCTCTGGGATTGCGGCAACGGATTCAATGGTCCTACAAATGACTATTTTACCAACGCTTCTCCCTTCGGCAATACTTGGATTGCCTCTATGCGCATGAATAATAAATTCATGGATAAGGTGAGAGAGACCTGGAAATGGTTTATGTCATCCAAATTTAATGGTCTATATGCTGAGATAGACCAATATGCTCAGAGATTGAAGAGTGCTGCCGAATCTGACTATAAGCGGTGGAATAACCAGCCTATTCCTGATGGCGGCCAATCTGTAGTTGACAATCGCAATATGGAAAATCGAAGTGAACTTGTCAAGAATCACCTTTCGACCAAAATTAATTGGCTAAAATCTCAATTTGGTGATTACGAGAATTCACTATATGCAGAGCCTGCCCGCGATATTACTCCGGCCGCTCCGCTCCCTCCTTTCGTTGAATCCGGTGATGATCCCATACATTCTGACGTGATTACAAATAATTTCATTTCAGGTACACTACCCGTCTTATATATTAATGTATATAACGAATTCGGTCAACTTGACAATGAAATTATTTCGATGGATCTGGCTCATAAGAATTATTTCTCCGGAGAATACTGGCTGGATGCCAATGATTGCGAGTGGATGAAGGCGATGGGTGCGGAATCAATCGGATCTAAAGAATCTCCTCTCCCTTTGGAAATTAAAGCGCGCGGTAACTACACTCGTAAAGGTTTCTCCAAGAAACCTTTCAAGTTGAAACTCGGTAAGAAGCAATCTATGCTCGGATTGAGTAAGAGCAAACATTTTGCTATCCTTGCTCATGCCGACGATAATTATGGTTATCTGAGGAACTTCACAGGTTTTAATCTCGGCAGACGTATCGGACTTCCCTGGACTCCCGACCAGCAGCCTGTAGAGGTCGTGATTAACGGCGATTACCGCGGACTATACTTCCTTACAGAATCTATACGTGTTGAAGCCGACCGAATCAATATTACCGAACTGGAAGATAACGTTTCTGACCCTGCACTTGCCAGCGGTGGCTATCTCGTGGAACTTGACAACTACGAAGAAGACAACCAGATCCGAATGGCGGAGAAAGGACAAGCCGGAGGATATAAGGATGAACTGCGTATCACGTTTGATACTCCTGAAGTATACTCTGATTTACAACGTAACTTTGTAGAGAGTCAGTTTGTGGCAATGAATGATGCTATCGGAGATAACTCAGACGATCTCTGGGCTTATATGGATATGGATGATGCTGCCCGCTATTATATAGTTGAAGAAATGATCTCACATACAGAGTCTTATCATGGTAGCACTTATATGTTTAGAGATCGTGGTGCTGATCAGAAGTGGCACTTCTCACCTCTCTGGGATTGCGGCAACGGATTCAATGGCCCCACAAATGACTACTTTACCAGCGCCTCCCCCTTCGGCAACACATGGATTGCGTCTATGCGTATGAATAATAAATTCATGGATAAGGTAAAAGAAACCTGGAAATGGTTTATGTCATCCAAATTTAATGGACTTTATGATGAGATAGATAACTATTGCGAAAGGCTTAAAAGTGCTGCTGAGGCGGATTATAAACGCTGGCACGATCAACCATTCCCTTATGCTGGTCAGCCTGTTGTAGATAACCGAGATATGAACAACCGAAGAGACCGCGTAAAGGATCATCTTTCAAATAAGATAAACTGGATGAAATCTCAATTCGGTGAATTTGATAATTCATTTGTAGCAGAACCTCAGCGCGATGACACTCCGGCTGCTCCCCTCCCCTCATTTATTATCTCAGGCATTGAAGGTGTAAACGCCATCTATAACGATGACAGTAAAGTAGAGATATTTACCTTAGACGGTATAAAAGTGACAAATCCTGAAATCGGCAAAATTTATATTATTGTTCGAGAAGGAAAAGCCGAAAAGTGTCTGACTAAGTAATTGTCTCAAACATTATTTTAAAGATTCTCTGCTAATAAGTTAAAATCTGTCAAACAAAAATAAAGGAGGTATGATGTCGATCATGCCTCCTTTATTTTTGTGGAAGATTCATCAATGTCAATGACAAATAAATGAATTCATTGCTGCCGGTGACCCCCATTGTGAATATACTCATCTTCATATTCAGCCTGTGGGCAAATAGTCGTATACCCTTCTTCTTATATAATTAAATCTCAGGTTTAAAAACGGTACAGATCAAAGGTAACCTAACGGGAGGTTAAAATTCTGAGGTAAAATGGAACTTTATCTTTGGAAAGTCAGATTGTGCCATTTGGAGTACATAATTAGAATCCGCCAAGAATACGTCTCGACCCTCTTTGTCTTTTGCCATAAACTGGTGTTTACGCTTTTTGAAAGAGGCCAAAGATTCTTCGTCGTCACTTTCAATCCAGCAGGCTTTGTAGAGACTGATAGGCTCCCAACGACATTGCGCTCCATATTCGTGGAGCAGGCGATATTGGATTACTTCGAATTGCAATTGGCCTACAGTCCCAATAATTTTTCGACCATTAAACTGATTTATAAATAACTGTGCCACTCCTTCGTCCATGAGTTGCTTAATTCCTTTATCAAGTTGTTTTGATTTCATGGGATCAGCATTCTCAATATACTTGAACATCTCGGGAGAAAATGAGGGAAGACCTTTGAAGTGAAGATCTTCGCCTGATGTCAGTGTATCTCCTATCTTGAAGTTGCCGGTATCCGGAATACCTACAATATCTCCGGGATATGCCTCATCCACGATATTTTTCTTTTGGGCCATGAATGCTGTAGGAGCGGCAAATCGCATCTGCTTATTGTGACGTACATGCAGATAATTGACATTACGCTCAAATTTGCCTGAGCAAATCTTTACGAATGCAATACAACTTCTATGATTGGGGTCCATGTTCGCATGGATCTTAAACACAAAACCCGAGAATCCTTCTTCTGAAGGCTTTACCGTACGCTCTTCTGCGTCAATCGGTCGCGGAGACGGTGCGATCTTTACGAAGCAATCGAGAAGTTCCTTTACACCGAATGTGTTGAGGGCTGAACCAAAAAATACCGGTGCAACCTCACCTTTCAAGTATTCCTCCGTGTCAAACTCGGGATATACGCCTTCGATCAATTCAAGATCGTCGCGGAGTTTGGCGGCATCTGCTTCTCCCACCAATTTGTCAACCTCCGGTGAATTAACGTCAGAAATTTCCACACGTTCGCTGATAGTCTGTTTTGAAGGTGTAAAAAGATCGAGTCCTTTCTCATAAATATTATAGACACCCTTAAATTTAGCACCTATATTGATCGGCCATGACAAAGGGCGAACTTTAATCTTAAGTTCAGATTCAAGTTCATCCAGAATATCAAACGGGTCACGACCTTCGCGGTCAAGTTTATTAACGAAAACTATAACCGGTGTATTTCTCATTCGACACACTTCCATGAGTCTGCGAGTCTGAGTCTCCACACCTTTGGCAACGTCAACAACTATAATTACAGAGTCTACTGCCGTGAGTGTACGGAAAGTATCTTCGGCGAAATCTTGGTGACCGGGAGTATCAAGAATATTGATTTTATAGTCGCCATAGGTGAATCCCATCACGGAGGTAGCCACCGAGATACCACGTTGCTTCTCAATTTCCATCCAGTCGGAAGTGGCTGTCTTTTTAATTTTATTACTTTTCACAGCACCTGCTACGTGAATCGCACCCCCGAACAGAAGTAATTTTTCAGTCAAAGTTGTCTTACCGGCGTCAGGGTGCGAGATAATCGCAAAAGTACGTCGACGTTCAATTTCTTTATTAAGTTCTTCCGACATGTTAATTATCCTTATCTTGGAAAAGTTCGTTATTGAAATCTTTTTTATAATAATCAGAAAGCATGGCAAGAAATTTCGAGATCTGCTTGATTGCATCCATCGTCTCTTTGCTAATTTCTTTACCTTGCATGCGTAGCATCAGGATTCCGTATAAAGCATTAAGGCAGGTTTCTATCTCCCCTACTTTTTCCTCACCCGACTTGGCACGCAATTCTACTATATAAGGCAATGTTTTATAAAATTCTGCCGAGTATGTGGCGAATTTAGGGTCTGCCAATAGTTGACGATGAAGATCATCGAGAGCGATAATGGTATTTTTATTTAGTTGAAGATGACCGGATTTTTCCACACCTTCTCTTCTTATCATATCGATAAGTGATTCGTACCATTCATATAATTCATGCTTCTGAGATTCAGACAGATTCGTGTATTTATCAATTATCTCCTTTTTGATAGTATCTATATCGAGATTATATGCACGTATGAGATTCTCAATCTGCCACATATACAGAATGTATTCAGCAATATTCTCACGTTTTTTTTCAGATGCGGTAAACATATATTTTTATTCGAATTTATAATCACTTTATATTCAAGAAGGATGTCTAATCTGTTTTTAAACCGGATTATACTTGCCTTCAGTCCGAATTAATATGCAAAATTACAAAAAAATAACATGTGAAAAAATTGAATTCATGATTTAATTATGGTTTATGCATATATTTTACAATTAATGACAAAAAAAGAGGGAACAGAACAAAACTTTAAAGAAAAAATATTAAATTTGATG
>CAMWSV010000030.1 GCA_947177015.1 uncultured Porphyromonadaceae bacterium | reverse complement strand
ATCAGGAAGGTATATTCTTTATGGATCTTATCGGAGAGGCTGAGAAGCTGGGCGATTTCATACTGAATGTGGTGGAAGGTGTGAAGCATCAGTTTAAGCCTGCCACTGCCTGACGAAGCGGAGGATTCCTCCGGCTTCCGCCGGAGCCCTATAAAAAAGAAAAAGCAATTTTGCTTGAAGGATTTTTGCTTGAAAGCAATTTTGCTGGAAGGATTTTTGCTTGAAAGCAATTTTGCTGGAAGGATTTTTGCTTGAAGGAATTTATAAACGAAAGGAAATAGAGATGAGATATTGTGTGATCATGTGCGGGGGAGTGGGCTCCCGGTTCTGGCCTTCGAGTCGCGAGGCGCGTCCGAAGCAGTTTCTGGATTTCTTCGGTTGCGGCAGGAGTCTGCTGCAGTTGACAGTGGATCGCGTGCAGAAGGTAGTGCCGGCGGAGCGTATCCTCCTGCTCACCAATAAGCGCTATGCTCCGCTCATCAAGGAGCAGTTGCCGGAGATTCCGGCGGCAAATATATTGCTCGAACCGGCGCGTCGCAACACGGCTCCCTGTATATGCTGGGCAGCCAAGCATATTCAGGCTCTCGATGCCGAGGGGTCGATGGTGGTATTGCCGTCAGACCATCTGGTGCTGAAGGAGAGTGCCTTCCATGAGGCATTGGAACGTGGATTCGCTTTTGTGGAGGGTGGCGACAGATTGCTCACCCTCGGCATTCAGCCCACATCGCCCCACACCGGCTACGGATATATCCAGCAATCGGATGCCGTGGAGGGTGTGGAAGGTATATATAGGGTGAAATCCTTTACCGAAAAGCCCGATTCCGAACTGGCGAAGGTGTTTCTCTCAAGCGGTGAATTTTTCTGGAACGCCGGTATTTTCCTCTGGAAGGTGAGCAGCATCCTGAAGGCATTCGAGAAATATTCGCCCGAGACGCTGAGCGTCTTCGACCGTGGCGACGGAAAATACGGCACTCCGGCGGAGACTGAATTTATCGAACACGAATTTCCGCAGGCACCCTCAGATTCTATCGACTATGCAGTGATGGAGAAAGCCGCCAATGTATATGTGGAGACAGTCGACATCGGCTGGAGCGACCTTGGCAGTTGGAACGCACTGTTCGAGACCTCGCCGCGCGATGCCGGCGGCAACGTCACCCAGAACTGCCGTCTGCTGCAACAGGATTGCAGCGGAAGCGTGTTTGCCATCAGCGACCGCGACAAGATAGTTGTGGCTAAGGGGCTGAAAGATTACATCATTGCCGACACCGGCAACGCCCTTCTGATATATCCGCTTGCCGATGAGCAGAAGATCCGTCAGATCGTTAACGATGTCAAGGATCGTTTCGGCGAGGATTATGTGTGATTGATATCACTGATTATACGTGATGGAAGTCACTGATTATGCGTAATAGATATCACTGATTATGCGTAATAGATATCACTGATTATGCGTGATGGAAGTCACGGTATCGGCAAGGATGGTGTAGGGGAGTTGTATAAACCAACGTCCGCGCAGGTCGCGCCGCAGATAGCGGTGGCGGTCAGCGGGAACCAATTGGTGGAGGTCAGGGATGGCGGGGGCGGAATTCTCTCCGGTTGCTTCGCCGGCGGCGGATTGCTCCTGATTTTTGCGGGGGAGGGGGTAGAAGGTATGCATCGTGTCCCAGAGTCCGGTGTAGGTAAACTCGCCCAAGGGGATGGAACCGAACTGCAGGGTGACTGTGCACCCCGGTTGGAGTTGCTCTTTAACGGCCTGTTGGCGAGCGATTTCATCGGCCGGGAGGGAAGATTGCCAGGTAGATTGGAATGGGGTCATGTGGGGGAATGTATATGTTAAAAAAACTTATCCGTAGCGGAAAAAGAGCCGCTGATATTGTTATAACAACGAAAACGGGAAAAGATTGGCTCCGGCTGAGATTTTCCTTCGCCTCGGAGCGGGGCTAATGCAAAAGCGGGGCTAATGCAAAAGCGGGGCTAATGCAAAAGCGGGGCTTTTGAACGGAACTGCTTCGCGCTGTTGGGGCGGCTTCGCGCTGTTGGGGCGGCGCAGCGCTATTGGGGCGGCTTCGCGCCGTTGGGGTGGCTTGGCGCCGTTGGGGCGGCGCAGCGTGAAAAATCGGAAAAACAAAGAAGAATAAAGAATTATAATAAAGAATTAAAATAAAAAAGATAGAAATTAAAAAACGATAGAAAATTACAAGAGTTATGGACAAATTATCTTATGCATGGGGCCTTGCCATGGGTATGCAACTCAAGGCTATGGGTGTTAAGGAAGTATCTTTGGATTCATTCAAGGATGGCGTGAAGGTCGCTTTTGATGGCGGCACACCTGAAATGTCGCCCGAGGAGGCTCAGCAACTTATCAATGAATATCTCGAAGGACTCCAGAAGGAGGCTGCCGAGGCTGCTCAGAGCGAAGCGAAAGCATTCCTCGAAGAGAACTCTAAGAAAGAGGGCGTGAAGGTTACAGCCAGCGGACTCCAGTATAAAGTGCTGAAGGAAGGTGAAGGCGCTCAGCCTACTGCCGAAGATGAAGTTACCGTACACTACACCGGCAAACTCCTCAACGGTACGGTATTCGACAGCAGCGTAAATCGTGGTGAACCCGCTACATTCCCCTTGAACCGCGTTATCCCCGGCTGGACCGAGGGCGTGCAGTTGATGAAAGAAGGCGCGAAATATGAATTCTACATTCCGTCAGATCTCGCATACGGTCCGCAGGGTATTCCCAACGTGATTCCGCCGCACTCAACACTCGTGTTTGAGGTTGAATTGATCAAGGTGGCAAAGAAAGCCTAAAGGAGACAACAAAAACCGATATGAAGAAAAATATTTTCAGAATGGCGACGGCGGCATTGGCAGGCGCCGCAGTGTGCATGACGATAGCATCATGCAGCAATAAGGAGAAGGCTGTGGCAGACACCACAGTGGCAGAGGTAGAGGACGGTATCGCAGTGACCGAAGCACCGGTGCAGCCGGGCAAGACGCAGATGCCCTACTCGGCAGAGTTCTTCCGCAACGAAGCCAACAAGGCAGCCTCCACATCATCTTCCGACTCCACCTACGTGGAGACAGAGAGCGGTCTTAAATATGCCGTAATCAAGGAAGGCACCGGACGTATGCCCAAGGCTACGGATACGGTAAAGGTTAATTACGCCGGTCAACTCACCGACGAAGCCGCTACCGAATTCGACAGTTCATACGCCCGTCAGGAGCCCATCTCCTTCCCTCTTAACGGAGTAATCAAGGGGTGGACCGAGGGTTTGCAACTGATGAAGGAAGGCGCTGTATATGAATTTTACATTCCTGCCAATCTCGCCTACGGCGAGCAGGGTGCCGGCGGCATGATTCCGCCCAACGCACCGTTGATTTTCCAGGTTGAACTCATCAGCGTGGAGTAATCTTCCCCCCGACGTTATTCCTCCTACACTGCCCGATGCTTTGAAATCGGGCATTAATCCCAAACTCCCCGATGCGGTCAAATTAAAAAGTGACGGTATCGGGGAGTTGATTTTCAAAAAAAATTAGTAACTTTGCAGAAATCAGCCGCAATGGCATGAAAAAACGGATAGAAATGAAGAAAACAACACACACGCAGAAACATTTCGGCACGTTGGCAGTGGCGGTGACAATCTCTGTGGCGGTAGCGATGCTGAGCGCGTGCACAGGGCGCACAGCCGATAATATGGTGCCCTCGGGCGAGACTGTGAGAGTGGAGATTCCCGCCTCAGACGTGGCTCAGGACAGCATCATCGCCAATGGAGTGGAGATTTCAGACTCAATCAATAATAACATTAACGTAAACTAAAAAAACGGACTATAACATGAAGATAAAGAATCAGATACTCGGCATGGCTGCAGCAGTGGCTGTTGCCGCCTCAGTGATGTCCTGTTCCGGCAATTCGGACGGCGACAACACAGTGCGTCCCCTCTCAGATTACAAGAATATGACTGCGGGCGACTCAATGGCATATTACATCGGTCAGGCATCGGCTCTCGACTATTGGCGTGTGGCAAAGCAGGACACTGCGATGCTCAGCAGGCAGAGCCGTGATGAATTCCTGAAGGGTATGCGTGCCGGCTTCGAAGGCGTGCGTGACAACGACGCCTATAATCAGGGCTACTACATGGGTGTGCAGATGGCGATGCAGATGAAGGAATTCGGCGAAGACTTCAAGACCACCTACGACAAGCAGATACTCTTCAACGCATACAGCGACGGACTGAAGAATGACTCCATCATCGACGGAGCGAAACTTCAGGAGGAATACACGGCACTCGTAAACTCGCTCAGCGCGCGTAAGGAAGCCGCTGATAAGGCTGAGGCGGAGGCAGGACTCAAAGAGAAAGCCTCACAACTGAAATTGCAGGCTATCAGCAGCACGCTCTACGCCTCGGCAGGCACAGGGGGCGAAGGCGCAGTGCTGAAGCGTGGCGATAAGGTAGGAGTAAGTGTAGTGATCAAGGATGCAACCGGCAAGGAACTCGACCGCCGCGACCAGCCGGACGTGACTCTCGGCCAGGGATTCCCGGGACCCATCACAGAGGGGTTGCTGACCATGAAGGAAGGCGAGACACGCACATTCTATACCTATGCCTCGGCACTCTTGGGCAGATTCTATCAGCGCTACGGGCTTCAGGGGAAGGATGTGGTGACAGTGACCATCACTACCGCCAAGGCACAACCTCAAGCCAAGGAGAGCGATGAGAGCGCAGAGTGAGGAGGCGTTGCGGCGCGTGAAAGATAAGATCGCGAACCAAGGGCACGCGGCAATCCTCTTCGTATGCCTGGGCAATATATGCCGTTCGCCGGCGGCTGAAGAGGTGATGCGGCGGCGTCTGCACGAGGAGGGGATGCTCGATAAAGTGACCCTCGACTCCGGCGGACTCTATGCCGGACATCAGGGCGACCTTCCCGATAACCGGATGCGCATTCATGCGCGCCGCCGCGGATATGAACTTACCCACAGGAGCCGCCCGGTGAGAAGCGCCGACTTTGAAGATTTCGATCTGATAGTGGGCATGGATGACAGCAACATCAGCGGACTGCGACGCCTGGCACGTACTCCCGAGGAGGAAGCGAAGATAGTGAGGATGACCGACTTCTCGCGCAACTATACGCACTTCGACCATGTGCCCGACCCTTATTATGAGGGCGCCGAAGGGTTTGAGATAGTGCTCGACCTGCTCGAAGACGCCTGCGGCGCGCTTGCCGATGAGTTGAAAGCGGGGAGCGGAAATCAGTAATGAATCAGAGATATTGAAGATGATGAAGAAGATAATTATGGCGATGGCACTCGGCGCCGGAATTGCTTTGAGTGCATCAGCCGATTCGGCGCCGGCATTTCCGGGCGGAGATGTGGCTATGGCTGAGTATATCACAGCCAATATGAAATATCCGGCTACGGCTCGCGATAACGGTATCGAGGGCGTGGTGGAACTGGAGGCTACCGTGAAGGCGGACGGAAGTATCGGGCAGATCAAGATCGTGCGTATGCTCGACCCCGATCTGGAGCAGGAGGCTATCCGGCTCGTGAAGTCGATGCCCGCGTGGACTCCCGCCGAAGCAGCCGGCAAGGCAGTGGAACAGAAAGTAACCATCCCCGTGAAATTCTCACTCCCCGAATGATGCGGAAGAATAAAATGATATTGCTGTCGGCAACGGCGGCAATATTTTTGCAGATAGCGGCATGCGGCGATAAGAAAGGTGAGTACAGGGAATCTTTCAGTGCCGATGACTGGATGGCGCGTGTGAAGGCAGAGGGATATGAAGTGCCCGAAGATGAGGGTGATACTCTCAGCGAGGCACAGCAAGACTCTATCGACCGCGCCGATGACCGGATAGCGGCTGCCGACACCATTCAGCCCGGCGGAGTAAAGGGGGCGGCTACACCCGCTGACTCCGTGGATGTGCCCGATGAGTTGCGTCGCCGCGTGGCAGGTAATCGTATAGGGAGTTATGCCGAGATATTCAACGACTCCAACTATCAGCAGTTGGAACACGCCAAACGTCTCGGCATAGAACCCATCACCGGGTTACGCTCATATTTTCATCCCAAGCGCCCGCTGATAAAGGTGGAGAGCAACGAAGACTTTACCGTAGACCAACTCACACATTCCTATCCCTATCTTGTGCCAGAGGCGGATAAATTGCTTCATGATATAGGGAAGAATTTCCGCGAGACGGTGAAGAAGCGCGGTGGCGGCGACTATCGTATGGTAGTGACGAGTCTGCTGCGCACGCCGGTGACTGTGAAGAAGTTGCGTCGTGTCAACCGCAATGCCACCGAGCAATCCACCCATCAGTATGCCACTACATTCGATATCGCCTATAATAAATTTGATGCCATCGGGGGCACGGATGACACCAACTACGGCGACCTCAAGGCGATCCTCGCCGAGGTGATTCATGAACTGCATAAGCAGGGACGCTGCATGGTGAAGTATGAACGCAAATCTCCATGTTTCCATATCACTGTGGCTCAGTGATATTCACTTGTGATTTTCGATCAGATCGAGCACCCGCCGCATATTGTCGGAGACGGGGAAATCATCATCGCAATCGTCATCGTCAATATCGAAATAATCTACGGTCTCGTCCGCATCGGCGGATGAGACCGTTTTTTTCTGTGTAGCCCGGCGCTGTTCCTTCTCATCGAGACGCCATAGGGAGAGGAGTCGGAGCAGCACCTGCATCTGCTGATAGTCGGTGAGTGTGGCAAGGCGCGAGCGGAAAGCATCGGCAGAGAGGTAATCGGCGAGGATTGTCTCCAGAAAAGCGCGTGAGTCAAATCTATTGTTCATATCGTGAATGGATTATGTGATATACGCCGGCAAAAATAGAGAGCCCTGAGCCCTCGGAGCGCATAAATATTGACAAATCAGTAAAAAAATAATGAACTATCGCCACTTCACGATGATACGGGGCGGCACGTGATAAAGAGTGAAAACATGTTGGACAGACCATTATACGTTAATGCGAATGAACAGGAAAGGATTAAAAAATGTTATAAAAATGTTAAAATAAACGAAGTTTAAGGCGCTAATCGGCAACCGCTATGAAGATTAAGGTATATAAAAAGAGTAAATGGCTGCGGGCTATAGCATGGACCGCAGGTATCGTTGTGGGTGTGCCGATGTTGCTGCTTACGGCTCTTTCGATCTACCTCACCCCCGACCGGCTCACAAATCTCATCAATAAAGAGGGGAGCGAATATCTCAATGCCGACATTCACGCCGAAGATGTGGACTACTCCTTATGGCGCACCTTCCCGCGGTTTAAGGTGAGCACCGGGAGAGTGAGCGTGACCTCACGCACCCTGCGTGACATTTCTCCTGAAATCCGGCGACAACTGCCCGATTCAGCCGATTTTTTGGGTTCGATAGATAGTTTCACGGGCGAGATCAATGTGGTGGATCTCTTTATGAACCGCTATGTGATTCATGATGTGGATATCGACGGCTTGCGTCTGAATTTAGTGGCTTACAACGACTCTATCAACAACTACAATATCGTGCCTGCCACCGGCAGCGGATTCAAGAAGATTCCATATATCTCCGCAGTGAGGATAGAATTGAACAATCCGGGTGTGATGTCATATCGGTCCGTATCTACGGACACTCATGCCTCGTTGGCGCTTAAATCATTCGTTCTGAGCCGTATCAAAGGGCATCGCGAGAAGTCGAATACCTATCATCTCGGACTGAGCGGCGACGTCACCGCCTCTTCTGCAGGGCTGACCATACTCAAGGGCTTCCCCTTCAATCTCGGGGGGAGGCTGCATCTGCGCTTCGACCCCTTCGGAGTATCGCTCTCTGACTATGCCATAAATCTGGGCGAGATACAGAGCAAACTCTCCATGTCGGTAGGTGTCGGCGACGACCCCAGGATAGAATCCTTCGATTATAAGATAAAGAAATTCAGCGTGACGGGACTCTTAGGGTATCTGCCCAAGGAATTTGTGCCTACGCTGCAGGGTTTCGACGCCGATCTGCAGGTGAGCGCCTCGGCACGTCTCATTTCTGCGTGGAGCATATCGAGCGAGACACTCCCCTCGATAGCCGTGGATTTCAAGGTGCCCGCCGGCGAAGTGCTTTATACATTGGCATTGCCGCAGGCACGCGACGGCGCTCCGCGCGAAGCCGTCTATCGCCTTAGTCATTCGCCGATTGAGGGTGATTTCATCTTCAACGGGGCGGCACCTGACAGCAGTTACTTCTCCATTAAGGAATTCAATATCGCCTCCGACGGCGTGGATGTGGGTGTGTCAGCCATGCTGAGCCGTCTCACCACTCATCCGCTGATTCAGGCAGGGGTGAATATACGTGCCGACGTAGCGCGTTCGCTCCGTCTGCTCCCATATACACCTCCGGTGAATGCCGATGGTGAAATCGTGGTGAACTCCGACATCTCCTTCTCCATCTCCGACTTCTCACGCCGGGGACTTGCCGAGGGACTGACCGACTTTATGGTCAATGCCGATGTGGAGGGGAAGAATCTCATCGTGGAGGTGCCCGACATGAATATCAAGGGGAAACTCGGCAATATCAACCTTACGATATTGCAGGAAACCCCGCTTATAGACACTCTTGGGGCTCACTCTCCGCATCTCACTCTCGACGGCAAGGGCAAATCAATCGACATGACGATGCCCGGAGGTCGGCGCCTCACGGCGCAGACACTGCGTATGGCATCAAAAGCGGGGAGCGACGGCATCATCACTCCGTCGGCGCTCGCCGAGGGGCTGCCGGTGAGTATAGCCACCACGCTGGGCAATATCCGGTTTGCATCCACGGCGGAGAATATGACCGTGACCTCACCGGAGATAAAGGTGAGCGACATACTGCGCATGGACAGGGAGTCTGTGGCAGAGAAATTCCTCGTGGATGGAGTCGCGGTGGCATCGCCCGAGATTGAATTTATCAGCGGGCGCAACCGCTTTGTGACGCGCGATCTCCAATTTGCGGGTCGTCTCGCTATCCCCGCTATCCCCGGCGGCAATGCTCCGGCAGATGCTGAGCCTGCGGAAGGGGGGATGGTAGCCTCCCGGATCGGGACAGACGGACTCCCGCACACCCCCGAACTTATAGACTTCACTATTCCCGACGGCTTGCGCCAATTCATGAGTCAGTACGGGCTCTCCACCTCACTGCAGATAGGGAGGGTGGATATATTCACACCCGGATTCCGCCACAATAACTATCTGGCGAATATCGACTTCACGCTAACCGACAATCAGGTCGACCTGCGCAACCTCGACGTGATGCTTGAGAATACGAAAGCCAATCTGCGGATGGATGCGGGCAATCTGCGCTCCTTCCTGCTCAATCCGGCATCGGCGTCGAATCCGCTGCGGGTGGGGATGAATCTTGCGCTCGACACCGTGAATATCAATGCTCTGGCCCACGCCTACGTGGAGTCGAAGGGTGGCATGAACAATATCCCGCGCCATGATAAGGTGACTGCCTCCGACTCCGTGGCGCTCCTCGTGCCGAAGAATATCGCCGCCCGAATCGGTATCACAGCCAAGGAGATAAATTATACCAATCTTGATCTTACCGACCTCGTGGCAGACGTAAATCTGCACGACGGCATCGCCGATATCCCCTCGCTCGGGATAGCCTCTGAGTTCGGCAGGGCAGACCTCAATGTGGTATACAACAGTGCCGACATTGACCGTCTCAACCTCGGATTGGGTGTGAATATCGGCGATATAGATATAGTCAAATTCTTCAAGAAATTCAACGCCCTGCTCAGGGCAATGCCGGAGATGAAGAATCTCTCGGGATATATCTCGGCGGCAGCCACGATGAAGAGCGACATCTTCCCCGATATGTATATGAATATTCCGTCGGTGGCGGTGGATATGAATGTGAAGGCTCGTGATCTGATAGTGAAGCAGTCCCCCTTCATCAGAAGGATCACCAAGATGATGCTCATCGAGAATGGCGGGGATATACATATTCATGACATGAATGTGCACGGCGATGTGCGCAATAATCTGCTGCAACTCGATCCGTTCTATTTTGAATTCGAGCGCTACCGGTTGCAGATGCTCGGTGTGAATAACTTCAACGGCGATCTGTATTATCATATCGCGGTGGATAAATCGCCTGTGCCTTTCCCCTTCTCGGTGAATATCGAGGGCAACTTCAGCGATCCGAAACTCCGTTTCGGCGGCGGCCACTTCGACGAGAAACACGCCGAGCGCATCACCTCGCAGATTCAGGAGGATAACAGTGTGAATATGGTGCTCGTGTTGCGGCAGATGCTCAGGGCATTGATCGGTCACGCCTCAGATTATCAGCAGAAGCATTGATTAAGTATTAAGTATTAGATATAAGATATAAGATATTGGATATCAGGGATCGGGGGAGGAATTTATCCGGAAAAATAAGAGTAAAGCGATGAAGAAGGAAGAGAGTAGATTGATCGACGGACTCATATCATGTATAGCGGCTTGTGCGCCCGACAGCGTGGCGGTGGTGACGGATTCAAACGTGGCTGAGATAGCGCGCGGGTTGATATCCTCGATAGGGGAGCGCGTGGCAGCGCAGGGTATACGCATGGTACCCGTAATCGTGACTCCGGCAGGGGAGGAGAATAAAAATCTTGCGTCTCTTGAGAAGATATTGTGGCAGATGACGGAAGCCGGCATGACTCGCCGATCGCTGCTGGTGTGTGTGGGCGGGGGGATGACTACGGATATGGGGGGATTGGCGGCTGCCGTGTTCAAACGCGGAATACGCCATATCAATGTGGCTACCACACTGCTCGGAGCCGTAGATGCGGCTGTGGGGGGTAAGACAGGAATCGACTTTCACGGCCTGAAGAATGAGATAGGAGCCTTTCACCTTCCGGTGGAGGTGATGGCGGAGGTGGAGAGTTTCAGATCGCTCCCCGATGTGGAAATCCTATCGGGTTTCGGTGAAGTGGTGAAGACCGCTTTCATAGCCGATGAGGAGATGACGAGCCGTGTGCTGGCGCTCGATCCTCTTGAGGCTGATGCCGAGGTACTCGAAGAGGTATGCCGCTTCTGTCGCGATGAGAAGATGCGTGTGGTGAATGAAGACCCCACTGAGAAGGGGTTGCGAAAGATATTGAACTTCGGTCACACGGCGGGTCACGCCATTGAATCGCTGTTGCTTGAGAAAGGTACGCCCGTGCCGCACGGTGTGGCGGTGGCACATGGCATATTGGTGGCGCTGATACTCAGCGACACTGCCGAAGGGATCGACCGCAAATGGATTTCAGACTACGCGGCATGGCTGCGCCGCTATTATCCGGAGGCGAAATTCACGTGTGCCGACTATGACCGGATACTCGCTCTCGCCGCCCACGACAAGAAGAACACAGCCGAAGGGGTCTTCTCCTTCACACTGCTGCGGGCTCCGGGGCGTCCGGTCTACGATTGCGCCGTCACCCCCGACCAACTCAAAGCCGCCCTCGATATCTATCAGGAACTGATGGGTAGATAATCTTTTTTTTTGGGGGGGAGGAATCCGGGAGGATTATAGTATTTTGGAGTGGATTATAGTTGTGAATAAGCCGGGGAGAAGGTGTCGCCGTAGTCTACGATGCCGGAGTCGATACCTTTCTTAAGCCAGCGTACGCGCTGTTCGGATCTGCCGTGGTTGAAACTATCGGGGATTTCATAGCCGTAAGCCTGCTTCTGGAGGTAATCGTCGCCGATTTTCGAGGCTGCATTGATGGCGTTTTCGATATCTCCCGGTTCGATGGAGTTAAACATTTTATTATCATGGTTTGCCCAGACTCCGGCGAGGAAATCAGCCTGCAATTCGAGGCGCACGCTGATCTGATTTGCCTCCTTCTCGCTCACCTGCTGCATACGCCGGTGGGCGTCGGTGAGAATACCGCGCAGATACTGCACGTGATGGCCCACCTCGTGGGCGATCACGTAGGCATAGGCGAAATCACCGTCGGCACCGATCTGCTTCTTCATATTCTTAAAGAAACTGAGGTCGATGTATACGGTCTGATCGGCAGAGCAATAGAAGGGACCGGTCTGGGAAGTGGCGTTGCCGCAACCTGAGGACACGGCATCCGTGAATAGCACCATCTTCGGCGGACGGTATTCACCCCATCCCTGACGCCGGAACTCGGCGGTCCATACATCCTCGGTGCCGGCGAGCACCTGCGAGGCGAACTCCGCGAGACGTTCCTCCTCGGCATCGGGCTGATAGTCGGATGCCATCTGCGCGTTAGGTGACCCTCCGAGCGAAGATAACTGACCGGACGATGACAGATTATGGAGCACATCGCTGATGCTTCCACCCGAAAAGAGGGTTATGGCGGCTACGATAAGTATACCCACTATTCCACCACCTATCACCTTGCCGCCGCCGGCGCGTTGGCCGCGGCGATCATCAACATTGCCGCTGCGGCGGCGTCCGTCCATTCTCATATTTTTTAAGTTTATGTGTTTATGAGTTGAAGAGTTTATGAGTTGAAGAGTTTATGAGTTTGTGGGAGCAGTTAATATTTAGGGAATGATTGGGGCATTAATCTTCTCAACTCATCCGCTCATCCACTCCTCCACTCATTAACTCTTCCTCTCATTAACTCCTCCGCTCATAATAGTTAACAACAAAATTATAAAAAATTATCATCCGATGCAACAAATCGGGCGACGGGCTTGTTATAATATCGAAAGCAAGATAAAAGCGACTATCCGCTGCCCCTCCAATCGCAAAGAGAAGCGTAATTGCATGAATCATACAGCGATAATTCAGAAATGGCGGATGAGTCGAAAAAGATAAAATGTGTAAGAACATTCTGAAGAAAAGTTGTTATTGTTGTTTTAATTGAAGAATTCAGGTCGAAGTGATTCGACCTTTTTTCTTTCCCTCCCGGGGCGTTATCGTTGGCAAGAAGCGCCGTCTCCGCGCGGCGTTTACAACGCTGAAAACGGAGGCTATCCGCCGCCGGGAAGTATATTCTCAGGGTATGTTTACCGATGGGCAGTGTACTTTCGGGGATTGAAGTAAAGTTGTTAAAGGGAGTTAAAAATGAGAGAAGGATTAAACGTTTCGTTGAACAAAAAGTCAAAGATAACGTAAACATTACAGAGACAAATAAGAAAGTATTAATCAGATTGTGAGTGCAATAGTTTATCATATTCGCCGAAGCGCAATCATAAATCCGTTAAATAAGATGAAAAAAGTAATTTTAGGTATATCTCTTTTTGTAGCCGCAATGGCAGCCCCCGCAGTTAGCATGGCAGCCGGTCAGGAACCCGCCAAGTGCAACAAGGAAGGTAAGGAATGTGTGGCTGAGAAATGCGCTCAGAAGACTGAATGTGCTGAAGGCAACGCCGAATGTGCCGCAAAACCGGATTGCGTAAAGAAAGACTGCAAGAAAGCCGATTGCAAAAAGGCAGAGTGCAAGAAGTCAGATTGCAAGAAGGATAAGAAAGCCTGCTGCAAGCAGGGCAAAGGGAAGAAGGGTGACAAGCACTTCGGCCACAAGGGCTCTAAAGGCAAACAGGCTGATTTCGCCGCACGCCAGAAGTTCCTCTTCGACGGTATCACTCTCGATGCCGCTCAGCAGCAGAAGATGCAGGCTCTCAACGCCGACGTTAAGGCTAAGCGCGAAGCAGCGCGCGAGCAGATGAAAGCCGAGAAGAAAAAACTTGACGATAAGGCTAAGGATGCGCGCATGAAGGCTCGTGGCGACTACGATAAGGCTGTGAAGGATATCCTCAGCGCCGAGCAGTATGCCAAATATGAAGCCAACAAGGCTGCGATGAAGGCAAAGCATGAGGCAAAGATGCACGCCCGCAAGGATGGCAAAAAAGGTAATAAGCACTCCGGCCGTAAGGGTGGCAAGATGCACGGCGATAAGCAGAACTCCTGATTTTCCCGAACGCATTAAATTTTTCCGGACGCAGAATATTAAATATTGTCCGAACGCTAATTGAACGCTAAGAGCACGCTAAATCAGTTATCTCGAAACTGAATTTAGCGTGCTCTTAGTATTTATTCATTACATCTTAGCGTACACTTGGCGTACACTTGGCGCAATTTAGCGTTCGGCACTAAAACCGGGAGAGAAGTTTAGAGGGTGCGGAAGCGGAAGATGATGGTGCGCGTGTAGGGGTGCTCGGGGTCGATGCGCTGTGAGGGGAATGATGGTTGGTGAGGTGCGTCGGGAAGACCCTGGGCTTCGATTGCGATGCCGTCGTAGTCGGCGTAAGTGCGTCCGCTTACATTTTTGGGGCATCCGTCGAGCCAGTTGCCGGAATAGATCTGCACTCCGGGTTGGTCGGTGTCGATGTGGAGTGAGCGACCGGACTTCTCGGACTTCAGAACAATGGCATCGCGCATCAGCAGGCACGACTCATCATCGGGATTGAGAACCCAGCAGTGGTCGTAACCTTTACCGATTTTGAGTGGACGGAAGTCGGCATTGATACGTTCGCCTACGGCGTGAAAATCGAGGAAATCCATCGGGGTGCCCTCTACGGGTTGCATTTCGCCGGTGGGGATGAGGGTGTCATCGGTGGGGAGCCATTGAGGGGCGTTGATGCGCAGCAGATGATCGAGGGCGCTTCCGGAGTCGGCTCCGTTGAGGTTCCAGTAGGTGTGGTTGGTGAGGTTTATCACTGACGCCGCATCGCACTCGGCATGGAGGGTGAGGGAGAGATCATCCTCATCATTCCAGCGGTATTCGGCGGCAACGCGGAGGTTGCCGGGATAGTTCTCATCGCCATCGGGAGAGAAAAGGGTGAAGCGGACACCGTTGGAGAGCAACTCCGTATTCCAGATCTTATTCTGAAAACCTTGCGGACCTCCGTGCAGGTGGTGCGGACCGCAATTTACAGCCAACCGGTAATCTTTGCCATCGACTTCCAATTCGCCCTTGGCGATACGATTGGCGTAACGTCCCGGTATTTTGCCCATACAGGGACCATCGCCGAGGTAATCGGCAGGATTTTCGTAAGAGAGGGCTATATTTTCGATTTTGCCGTGGCGGTCTGGGACTTCGACGGCGATGATGCCGGCGCCGAGAGAGGAGAGGGTTACGGCAGCCCCGTGATTATTTATGAGGCGGATAAGAGTGATTTCGCCTGCCGGGGTGGGATAATTGTGAGTTTCTACTGTCATGGTCTTTATTCTTATTATTTATGATTTCTTTTTGAGGGCGTTTGGGACGACGCTTGGGGCGACACTTGGGGCTACGCTTGGGGGAGATGTTTGGGACGCAAACTGAAGTTTGCTCACAGCACTATGCTTAGGAATCCCCTTCTTTTCGGGAGGGCTCTGCTTTCGGGAGGACACTGCTTTCAGGAGGGCACTGCTTTCAGGAGAGGGGGGAGGCTTAAAATAAAAAACGCGAATCGAAGAAAGATCGATTCACGTTTCTGATTGTTGAGTTGGCTTACCAGGATTCGAACCTGGGCAGACAGAACCAAAACCTGTAGTGCTACCATTACACCATAAGCCAATCCTGTATCTTCCGCAGCGGCTCTCATAAATGAAGCCCTCTTCGTGAAGACATTGCAAAGTTAATACAAATAAATGAATATTCAAAGTAAATGCG
>CAMWSV010000029.1 GCA_947177015.1 uncultured Porphyromonadaceae bacterium | reverse complement strand
ACCACCCTCGAAACCATCTTTCAGACGGAAAGAGAAATGATCAGCCTCTGCTTCTCAAACAGCATAGTTCGTAAGCTTACCTTCATTCTCAAGATACATGATATAAACGAAAAGTAGAAATGTAGCCATAATTACAATAATTGTCCTTCTGCATCGATATATCCGCTTCAAAAGTAATGCATAGATATTATGGAATTCAAAAAATAATTTGTAATTTTACGTTATTTTACGATCAAGTGAAAAAGATGAGATTATATTTTGCGCCCGTTCAAGGGCATACTGACGCAGCATATCGCCATTTTCATGCTCTGCATTACGGACATATTAATCCTAATGCTAAAAATGATACAGACCTCATTTCGTCTGGCTCAGATAACGTTATCTATACCACTCCATTCATCCGTCTTGAAAAAGAAGAGATTCGTAAAAAGGAATCTAAGGATCTCATATCAGATTTAAACCGCGGGTTAGAAGTGGTGCCACAGGTTATTTTTAAGAATGAACATGAGTTGCGTAGACTTATCGAGATATTAGACTCAGAAGGACATAAACACATTGACCTGAACATGGGATGCCCGTTTCCGTTACAGACATCAAGAGGACGTGGGGCGGCTACAATAGCAAACGAGGAGTGTCATCTGGCAGTTAGCAATATCGTCAATGAATATGGTAATATTCACTTCTCTGTCAAGATCAGACTGGGCTACGACAAAGAAGAATATATACCACTGATAGAAAATTTGAATAGTCTTAAGTTGGATTATATCACTGTACACCCCCGCACTGCAAAGGATCAATATACCGGTCCTCTACATATCGAAGCCTTTGAAGATATATATAAGAGGAGTAAGAATCCTATCATATATAATGGTGATATCAAAACTCCTGAAGAAGCGATGGAGATATTTACGAAATATTCTGATTTGGGCGGACTCATGATAGGAAGAGGTGCATTGGCTCGTCCTTCTATTTTCCGAGAAATTATTTCGGGAGAAGAATGGGATTCTGAACGACGCAGACACGAGTTACTCTTCTTCCATAAGGAACTATTGAATTATTATAAAGAATCTCTCATTGGAGGCGAACATCAGGTATTGTCAAAGATTCTTCCTTTCTGGGAATATTCAGAGGAAGAAATTGGTCGTAAGGCATGGAAGGCAATTAAAAAGTCAAGCAATATGTCTAAGTATCTGACGGCTCTCACTCTAATTTAATCAATACCAGCAAGATTAGATGTTAATCTTAATATTATAATATGAAGGTTCATAATCTTGCTCTTATCCTAAGAATTTATATCAACTTCAGACAATTTTTTTATGAAGTTTTATACTCTTTTAAGTCTTTTTTGAACAAACTGACTTGAAAATTGAGTATATTGTAGATATGGAAGAAAAGAAAAAATCGGCTGTAAAGCAATCCGATAATAATATAGAAATAAAGGGTGCGCGTGTCAATAATCTGAAGAATATTGACATTAATGTGCCGTTAAATAAATTCACTGTTATTACCGGTGTCTCCGGTAGCGGTAAGTCAAGTCTTGCCTTTGACACTTTATATGCCGAAGGACAAAGACGTTATGTCGAAAGTCTGTCGAGTTATGCTCGCCAGTTTCTTGGACGTATGTCAAAACCTGAATGTGACTACATAAAGGGGCTTCCGCCGGCTATTGCTATCGAGCAAAAGGTAGTGACTCGTAATCCTCGTTCTACTGTTGGCACATCAACTGAGATTTATGATTATCTGAGGATGTTGTTTGCCAGAATAGGACGTACATATTCTCCTATAAGCGGAATAGAAGTTAAGAAGCACCATATTGAAGATATGGTGCGTGAGATTATGAGTTATCCTGAAGGTACAAGATTGGCAGTTCTTGTTGATGTAAATGTTCCTGATGGAAGGGATCTTAAACAACAATTGGAAATATACTTAAAAGTCGGATTCTCACGTCTTGAAAAAGATGGTAAGTTTATTGATATCGAAGATTATATTAAAGAAAATTCAGATTCCGAGACCGATAACCTTCACTTATTGATAGATCGTTTGAGCGTAACTGATAGTAAAGATGAGATTGCGCGACTGACAGATTCTCTTGAGACGGCTATGTTCGAAGGCCGCAATAAGTGTATTATCAAGATGTGGACTACGGATGGTATACGCGAATTGCATTTTTCTGATAAATTTTCTGCGGATGGAATTGATTTCCGTGAACCCTCCGACTTAATGTTTAACTTCAATAATCCTTACGGAGCGTGTGAGGAATGTGAAGGTTTTGGAAAAGTACTTGGGATTAGCGAAGATCTCGTTATTCCGGATAAATCCAAATCTGTTTATCAAGGTGCTGTACAGTGTTGGCGTGGTGAGAAGATGGGAGAATCTCTTAAAGAATTGATTCACCTTGCTCCCGGGCTCGCTTTCCCTATTCATAAGCCATATATTGATCTTACCCAGGAGGAAAAGGATATATTATGGCATGGTAAGGGCAGATGGGAAGGTATTGATGGCTTTTTCAGATGGATTGATGAAAACCAGTATAAAATTCAATACAGGGTCATGAAATCAAGGTATCGTGGCAAGACGGAATGTCCATCGTGCCATGGTTCAAGACTGCGTCCCGATGTAGAGTATGTAAAGGTTGGTGGAAAATCTATTACTGAGTTGGTGAGGATGTCCGTGAGCAATCTTAAACAATTCTTCGATGAACTGAAACTTAGCCCCGAGGACGAACTTATTGCGAATAGATTATTACTGGAAATAAGAAACCGAATAAGTTTTCTTGAAGAAGTTGGATTGGGTTATCTTACTCTCGATAGGGTTTCCAACTCTTTAAGTGGCGGTGAGAGTCAGAGAATTAATCTTGCCACATCATTGGGCTCCTCTTTGGTAGGTTCGCTTTATATTCTCGATGAACCATCAATCGGACTTCATTCACGTGACACTAACAGATTGATAAAAGTGTTAAGGAATCTCCAGAAGATTGGCAATACTGTAGTAGTGGTTGAACATGATGAAGATATAATGCTTGCGGCTGATAATATTATCGATGTCGGTAAAGATGCCGGGTCGTTAGGTGGCGAAATAGTATTCTCGGGAAATTTGAAAAATGCTCTCAACGATAAGATGTTATCGTCAAAGTCTTATACACTTGATTATTTAATCGGTAGGCGCACTATCCCCTATTCCAAACTGCGTAGGCCGTGGAAGAAATTTGTCAAAGTCGAGGGTGCTCAAGCAAATAATCTTAAGAATATTGATGTAGTGTTTCCATTGGGAATTATGACTGTCGTTACCGGTGTCAGTGGAAGTGGAAAGTCTACTCTCGTAAGAGAAATCCTATATAAAGGATTGTTACGTACTCTTGGAGAACCGGGAGATGCACCTGCCACTCACAAGAATATCTCCGGTAATATCAGGGATATAGGTGCAGTTGAATTCATAGATCAGAATCCTATTGGATCCTCTTCACGTTCAAATCCTGCTACATATCTTAAGGCATTTGATGAAATACGCAAATTGTTTTCAGAGCAGCAACTTTCTCGTCAGATGGGCTTTACCCCGGGGTATTTCTCATTTAATTCCGATGGTGGTCGATGCGATGAATGTAAAGGTGAAGGTATCGTGAATATCCCGATGCAATTTATGGCGGATATAGAGATACCATGTGAAGTTTGCCATGGCAAAAGATATAAGGAGGAAGTTCTGGAAGTCAAGTATCGCGGTAAGAGTATATATGACTTTCTTGAAATGACGATTGATGAGGCAATATCCTTCCTTAGTGAGGATAATATTTCTCAGACCGCGAAGATAATCAAGCGTCTGCAGCCTCTGCAGGATGTAGGGTTAGGATACGTAAAACTGGGACAATCCAGTTCTACACTTTCGGGTGGAGAAAATCAGCGTGTGAAACTTGCTTATTATCTTAGTATGGATAATCAGCCTCACACTGTTTTTATATTTGATGAACCCACTACAGGTCTGCATTTTCATGATATTGAGACCCTGATGAAGTCAATGAATCGTCTTATTGATAAAGGACACACCGTAATAATCATCGAGCATAATATGGATGTCATTAAATGTGCGGATTGGGTTATAGATGTTGGTCCGGAAGGAGGTGATGCCGGAGGAATAATAGTTGCCGAAGGCACTCCTGAAGATATCGCTGCATCTGAAGGCTCTTACACAGGCCACTATTTAAAACAGAAACTTCAATAAAGCACTATGAAATACCTGAATATCTTTCCTATACTTTTGCTTATTGTTGCATTAGGTTGCGGAAAGAAAGATGTTACGAGGAATAACTCAGATGCCAATAAATTGTATATTGGTACCTGCAAAATTACCAAATTGTATATCGATAGTATGAAAGTTGCGAATGACTCTGCATTATTGCGGGGTCTTCTTGAAAGATACGATGCAAGTATCACAGATTTGAATTTTAGTGTTTCTGCAGATACGGATTTTGATCTTTCAGAAGAGAAGAATGACACTATCGCGATGTTGGTGGATTCAATACGCAGACTATTTGATCAAAGACTTTTTTATCTTGCTCATCGCAAGATTGTCCCCGATACAATTATGGAAGATAGCATCAAGATTGACCCCGCAACACCTCCATCTGACAATTCTCGCAATCGAAACGCAAACTAAACACATTATTTCCGCTTTCCAACCTAAGAGGGAGGCGGAAATTTCTTTTAGAATCAGGGGTCGTGCGCAAACATTTACCCATTTCACGCAATATACAGTGGCGAGTGGTCATTATAACTTTCTTGCCGACCATATTTTTAGAGACTTCCAGAGCCGGTTGAATGGAACTGACTCCATGCTCAAGATAAACTTTTTCCGACAGAGAATTAGAGATATTATCTCGATAATCTACACTATTTGAAATATATTGCGCATTAATATTTTCTTTTCTTCTGTAATCAAACTTATAGGTTGTTTTTCCTAAGACGATTATTTTTTCAGTAATTTCCCTCCTCAGATTGGATAGCATGGATAGTGGGATGAATTTTGTAAAGTCATTCTGCTTAAAATCTCCGAGATAAAATATTGAGTTACCCAATTTTTCGAATTGAGATCTCAGAGAAATTACTTTTTTTGCCGGTTCAAGATCCTTAGGAATAGGAATAATTATTTTTACGCCTCGTTCATCTTCAGCCTTGATATAGTCATTATTTAACTCAATATCAAGTCTCAGGCGTCTCTCAGCCGTATTTCGTGCCATTTTCTTTTGCCATTCAATATCGAATGTGCGATGAATAACGGCATTCTTAGGTAATATGAAATTTCTGTTCCCTATAATCTTGCGTCCTGTAACTCTATTAACCATTAACCCCTCATATTCTTTCTTATTGTTGAAGAAACTTATACCATCGCCGTTATGCAACTCAGACACATCGTCAATCACTTCTCCCATTGATTTGGGAGTTAATGTTGAGGTGATATTACTTGGCTTTTTATTATCGAGAAAATAATGAGTAAAGCCGCGATTAAAACTTTTATCTGCCTTGGGAACAAAGTCTATATTAACTTTACCATAGGAACTACGGCAATATCGTTCAGGATGAGATTTAATTATTTCATCTATTTTATTTCGATATAGAGCGACTATATTTTTTACGTACGATAAGTCTTTCAATCGCCCCTCTATTTTAAACGATGATACTCCTACTTTGAGCAACTCTTCAAGTCTATCGTATAGATTCAGATCCTTCAAGGAGAGAAGGTGTCTGTTTCGTTCAATTCGCTTATTCTCCGCATCTATTAAATCAAATGACCAACGACAGATCTGGGCACATTCTCCCCTATTCGCACTACGTCCCGAAATAACTTGACTTGCATGGCATCTGCCGGAATACGATACACAAAGCGCACCATGAATGAAACATTCAATGGGCACAGAGATTTTTTTATAGATTTCGTGAATTTCTTGGAGTGTTAGTTCACGTGCCAATACAATCTGAGAAAATCCTAAATGTTCAATAAATTCAGCCTTCTCTGAAGTCCGTGTATCACATTGAGTAGAGGCATGAAGCGCTATAGGAGGGATATTAAGCCTTAATATTCCAAGATCCTGAGCAATGATTGCGTCCACTCCTATGCGGTAAAGATCTCCAATCAGTTCTTCTACCTTTCTAATCTCGTCCTCATAGATGATAGTATTGACAGTAGCATATACACGCGCACCAAAATTATGCGCAAAATCTACAACACGTTTTATATCATCCACCGAATTTGATGCTGATTTCCTCGCACCGTGAGAAGGCGGACCAATATATACCGCATCCGCGCCATGTTTAATGGCTTCAATAGCAATCTCAGCATTTGCAGCCGGAGCAAGGAGTTCTATGGGACGTGGATTTACCATTTCAGATTAGTAATTTTATTTTTTCATTAATCTATCTAACATTCTTTTATCATCTCGTTCTTTGATAGATTGACGCTTATCATATTGCTTCTTACCACGTCCAATTCCTATCACTATTTTTGCATAACCTCTATCAGAGATAAAAACTCTTATGGGTACTATAGTGAATCCGGGATCAGCCGATAACTTTTCTATCTTGGCTATCTCTTTTTTATTGAGCAAGAGTTTCCTGTCTCGTCGTGTAGCATGATTATTGTAAGTGCCATAAAAGTATTCAGCAATGTGCATACCTTTTACCCATACTTCTCCATTCTCGACGAGACAATAAGAATCAGCCAGCGAAGCCCTTCCTTCACGGATGGATTTTATTTCAGTCCCCGTGAGTACCATTCCTGCTGTAAACGTTTCCCCTATTTCATAATCGAAATTGGCTCGTTTATTTTTAATTTTTACCTGTGATGGTTTCATCTACTTAACAAATTACAAAATAAAATCAAAAATCCAATATACACTCAATGGTCCAAATAATACTGCGATACAGATCAATGTTGTGAACAGATTATATTTTTCTGATTCAAAGTGAAAGAATCTGCATCCTCGCATAGCAAGATATATAGTCCATAATGGTAAGAATGTCAAAGCGGGTCCCACCATTGGAAGACATTGATAAAGTGTATAAAAGATTGCCAGTGTTGACAACAGATACATCACAAATTGTTTTCCGAAATCTGAGTCAGTAATAGTTTTGAATCTTCCCGGCATCATCAACTTAACAAATAAGAGTGTAAGGAAGTTTCCTAAAAAAAGGGCCACAAATATTTTCACTCCGGCAATCACCGAAGATGCAAGAGTAACAGAAGCATGATACAGACTTTTCAGCAGACAAGACACTGCAGAAATACCTATCAGAGGAAGAAAACATTTGCGGAACACTTCATCATTAGTGAGTTTGGCTCTGCGTATATGTTTCCATCCCTCCACCGGATTGAGCATCATGTCGAAGAGTAAACGTACTGGATTTGGTCTTTTGACGTCATCACCATATTCATCATCATTATCATCCTCCGACTCCGGATCTCCATTATCTTCACCCTCATCCTCGGAATACTCATGGTTATCCTCATCTTCATCCTCATCTTCCAGATTATATTCCCCACCATATTCTTCGTCAGAATCCATCCTATCCCGGGAATTTACATCTTCATTATGATATTTCTGTTTGTCAATCGTCGCTTCAATCATATTTTTATCAATCATACCGCAAAATTACTAAATTAATTGTCTAATGACAAATAAAAAAACCGAAGTGTTTCAACACTTCGGTTTTTTATTTTACTTTATTAGGTATTATCGATAAATTATAGCGAATATTTTATACGATATTTTCGATAATTAAATAGTTTATGCATTTTGCTCGTTGAGCAAACGAATCATTTCAATGGCCGATTTCGGAATACGAGTACCGGGACCAAAAATAGCAGCAACTCCGGCCTTGTAGAGGAAGTCATAATCCTGAGCAGGAATTACACCGCCTGCAGTAACGAGAATATCTTCGCGACCGAGTTTCTTGAGTTCCTCGATTACCTGAGGTACAAGAGTCTTATGTCCGGCAGCAAGAGAAGATACACCAAGTATATGAACATCATTCTCTACAGCCTGACGGGCTGCCTCAGCAGGAGTCTGGAAGAGCGGACCCATATCAACGTCGAATCCACAGTCAGCATAACCTGTAGCAACTACTTTGGCGCCACGGTCATGGCCATCTTGACCCATCTTTGCAATCATTATACGCGGCTGGCGACCTTCGCGTTTTGCAAAGTCTGCCACAGCCTTGCGAGCCTCTTCGAATTCGGGATCACCCTTTTCTTCACTTGAATACACGCCTGAAATTGTTTTAATTGCCGCTTTATAACGTCCTACGACTGCTTCGCAGGCGTCAGAAATTTCACCAAGAGAAGCACGGACACCGGCAGCCTTAACGGCGAGGTCAAGGAGATTACCCTTAGAGGGATCCTTAACACATTCGGTGATTGCCTCAAGAGCCTTCTTAACTGCTTCTTCGTCGCGATCCTTACGGAGGTCGTTGAGACGAGCAATCTGTTCCTTACGTACCTCAGTATTGTCGACTTCGAGGATATCAATGGGATCTTCATGATCAAGTCGATACTTATTGATACCGACAATAGTCTGCTTACCTGAATCGATGTGCGCCTGAGTGCGTGCAGCGGCTTCTTCAATCTTAAGTTTGGGAAGACCGGTCTCGATAGCCTTAGCCATACCACCAAGTTGTTCGATTTCTTCGATGTGAGCCCATGCCTTCTGCGCGATCTCATTTGTAAGAGCCTCTACATAATATGAACCTGCCCACGGATCAACCTGCTTGGTTACATAAGTCTCTTCCTGAATGTAGATCTGAGTATTACGTGCGATACGAGCAGAAAAGTCAGTGGGAAGAGCAATAGCCTCGTCAAGCGCGTTTGTATGCAGCGATTGAGTATGACCGAGTACAGCACCCATAGCCTCTACGCAGGTACGTCCAACGTTGTTGAAGGGATCCTGTTCTGTAAGGCTCCAGCCCGAAGTCTGACAGTGAGTACGGAGAGCCAGCGATTTCGGGTTTTTCGGATTAAACTGCTTTACGATACGTGCCCAAAGCATACGGGCTGCTCTCATCTTGGCAATCTCCATGAAATAATTCATTGAAATACCCCAGAAGAATGACAGACGGGGAGCAAAAGTATCAATATCCATACCTGCGTTAACACCGGCACGGAGGTATTCAAGACCATCTGCAAGTGTATATGCAAGTTCAATGTCGGCAGTTGCACCGGCCTCCTGCATGTGGTAGCCGGAGATAGAGATTGAATTGAACTTAGGCATATTCTTTGAGGTATACTCGAAGATGTCTGCGATGATCTTCATAGAGAATGCCGGCGGATAGATGTAGGTGTTACGCACCATGAATTCCTTAAGGATGTCATTTTGGATTGTACCCGCCATTTCTTCGAGTTTAGCACCCTGTTCGAGACCGGCATTTATATAAAATGCCAATACCGGTAGCACAGCGCCGTTCATTGTCATGGATACAGACATCTTATTCAACGGAATACCATCGAAAAGAACTTTCATATCCTCAAGCGAACAGATAGACACGCCTGCTTTACCAACGTCACCAACTACACGTTCGTGATCTGCATCATAACCACGGTGAGTGGGAAGGTCGAATGCTACAGAAAGACCCTTCTGGCCTGATGCGAGGTTACGGCGATAGAATGCATTAGACTCTGCAGCAGTAGAAAAACCTGCGTACTGGCGGATTGTCCATGGGCGCATCGGATACATACCGCTGTAAGGGCCACGCAAGAACGGAGGGAGACCTGCAGCGTAATCAAGATGCTCAAGTCCTTCGAGATCCTCCTTAGTATATACTGGTTTAACAGGGATGAGTTCTGAAGTCATCCATTCCTCCCCTTCAATGGGTTTGTGAGTCTGGGGAGTTACAATTTTTGTTATATCGATTTCTTTGAAATTCGGTCTCATGGCTATTATTTGAGGAGTTTTGCGTTAAACCCGATCAATGTGTCAAGAACATTGACGCGAACGTGAATGAAGTCTTCGATGCCCTGGGCTTTGAGTTCGTCCATGCATGCAGGTGCGCCTGCAACTACGAGAATTGCACGATCAGCAAGTTCTTTCTTTGCTTCAGGAGCAAGAGCGGCATACTCATCATCTGAAGAGCAAAGTACTACTACATCTGCACCCTTTTCCATAGCGGCGTCTACACCTTCTTTGATTGAATCAAAGCCGATGTTATCAATGATCTCGTACCCTGCGCAACCGAAGAAGTTGGATGCAAACTGTGCACGTGCAAGACGCATAGCAAGATTGCCAATCGTAAGCATGAATACTTTAGGACGCTTTGAAGAGCGTTCTGTATCGAGACGAAGTTTCTCAAACTGGCTTGCCGCGCGATCAAAATTGAGATATTCAACTGCTCCATCTTCAGCAGTGCAGCCGCATCCGCAAGAATCAGTCTTTTGAATCTTATCAAGTGCTGTCTCGTTGAAGTTAGGATATTGGTTTGTGCCGAGGAGAATCTCTTTTCTGCGGGCAACGTCTACATGACGCTTCACGCCTGATTCATTAACCTTAGCCTGAATTTCACCTTTCTTAAGCATTGCAAGGAATCCACCTGCCTCTTCAACCTCATTGAATACTTTCCACGCTTCTTTAGCAATAGAAGTAGTGAGGACTTCGATATAATAGGAACCACCTGCAGGGTCAACAACTTTGTTAAGGTGTGATTCATCACGGAGCAGATGCTGCTGGTTACGTGCTATGCGCTCAGAGAATTCATCGGGGTTCTTATACTGAAGATCAAACGGAAGAGTCTCGATAGAGTTAACTCCGGCAAGTGCCGCACTCATTGTTTCAGTCATAGAACGAAGCAAGTTGACGTGTGCGTCATAGATAGTCTGGTTGAACTGTGAAGTCACAGCGTGAACCCACATCTTGCAACACTCCTCTTCCGCTCCGTATGCCTTAACGATTTCAGCCCACAACATTCTCCCTGCGCGGAATTTCGCAAGTTCCATGAAGTAGTTAGAAGAGATACCCATATTGAACTTGATGCGTTCAGCAACTTCACAGGGAGTAAGGCCGGATTCTGTGAGAAGTGTCATCCATTCAGCACCCCATGCGAGTGCATAGCCGAGTTCCTGAGTTATGAATGCACCTGCATTATTGAGCATATATGAATCTACCGAGAAGCAACGGAGGTTCTTAACCGGTTTTACGATTTCATATATTTTAAGTGAAGTTTCTTTGAGATCTTTGGGGAACTCAAGCCCTCTCTTAAGAAGACGACGGAACGGATTGAAGTCTACGGCACCACGGAATTCTTCAGTTGCTTCCTGCTCGATGATAGCAGCCACGAGAATTTCAGCAACTTCAATTGCCTTACCGGGACAAGATGCGATATTCACTTCAATCTTCTTCAAATCGATACCTTTGAGGATTTCAGGGAGTTGATCTACACCAAGTTCTCCGCAGAGGCAGATTCCGATTGATTCTACACCGCAATCGATTGCATGACGAGCGTTGGCAAGGAATTCATCAGCGTTAGAGCCCTGAATCTGCTGGCGGATCAGCCAGTCATTGTTGTCGCGTGTGCCACGAACATAGGGAAATTCTCCGGGAAGAGTTCCAAGTGTCGGCAGGCCTTCTAAATCTTCTTTACGATAGAAGGGCATAACGTTGAACCCTTCGTTAGTGCGCCAGACTAATTTCTTTTGAAAGTCTGCACCCTTGAGATCGACATTAATTTTCGCCATCCATTCTTCAGTTGAGATGGGCGGAAACATGTCAAACAATTTCTCTTTTTTTTCTGCCATAATTAAATAGCTGTGTTGTATTGTTGTATTTAAATAGTATTAGACAATTCTTACTTGATGATTAAAAATGAATCTACGGTTGTATATCTAACGCTGTCCTTGATAAATTCAATTCTAATCGAATTCGAGGTTTGCAGGGAAACTTAATACATTTTACGTTGTCAAGCAAATCTTTCAAACGCAAAGATAAATCATTTGAATGATATGCAAAAATTTTTTGAGAATATTTTTTTGTAATTATGTTGAGAAACATAATTTTATCCCTTTGTTGTTCCTCGCGCTGTTATATCACCTATAATATAAGGATATTAAAAGTAATTATAAGGAAATAAAAGTTGGCTTTCCCTCGCTGAAAGGTGTCTGTTCTAGTAAAAAACGTGATTGTGTGAATAAGATCTTGAAAGTGAGAAAACTCCTAATGAGATAGTAATGTCTTATTCATACATTCCACAACACGCGCAGGGAAATCCTCAACCAACTGCAGGTTATGGGTGGCCATCACTACTGAATGACCATGTTCCGTAAGATCATGAAGCAACTTTACAATCTGGGTTCCGGTGGTAGGGTCTAAATTACCGGTTGGCTCATCGGCTAAAATAAGTTTGGGTCGATTTAGCAGCGCACGGGCTATCACGATTCTCTGTTGCTCTCCCCCACTCAATTCATGCGGCATTTTATAACTTTTATTATTCATGCCTACATCACTGAGTACTTCTTCAATTCGTTCCTCAATTTCATATTTCTTTTTCCATCCGGTTGCCTGCAGTACGAATCGAAGATTGGCCGCAACCGAACGATCCTGAAGTAACTGAAAATCCTGAAACACGATCCCTATGTTTCTGCGCAGATATGGAATCTTACTCGACTTTAATTTAGTAAGGTCATACTCTAATATTTCAGCCATAAGTGCTTCACGGATCGGAATGTCAGCATACATTGTCTTCATTAAAGAAGATTTACCTGATCCAACTCTTCCAACAAGATAGCAGAATTCCCCGGAATAAAGTTCGAAGTCCACATTTTTGAGAACCTGTCGCTCTCCTCGATCAATATTAACTTTTTTATAGTTGATGATAATGCTTTTATCTTGCGTGGACTGCTGAACATTTTTTTCAGACTCCTGTATTGCAGGAATTGTATCATCCTTATTGAGATTTTGGGATTTTGAGTCAGGAGTTTGGACTGAGACCTCCTCCTCTATAGAATAGAAAGAATCAGAATTCATATTGCTTTATTTTGGAGTTTCATGAGAGTTTCAATCAATGGCCTCACTACATTGGCTCCTCAATCTAATTAATAAAAACTATTAATCGATAGATTCCTCTCATTTAATTGCAAAATTATAAAAAATTATTATAACTATCTCTTTAAACCCGGCTTAACATCATAAAAATTATTATTTTTTTTATTTTTATCGGAAATAGATGTAGTATTTCTTATATTGATTACGTGTTTAAGAATCGAAATCATTGAAATATGTTATGTAACATGAAAAAATTATTGTGATATTTCAAAATTATGGTTAAATTGCCAGCGATTTGAAAAACTCAGTCCCAAAGTACTCTGGAAAATGATTATCTTATGCTTCAGAATATAGGGATTACCTAACTATTAAAATCTACACACTATGAGGATCTACAACAGTAACGAGATCAAGAATATCGCACTCTTGGGTGCGAAAGGATCCGGCAAAACCACACTCGCCGAAGCAATGATATATGAATGTGGAGTTATCAAGCGCAGAGGCACTGTGGATTCCGGCAACACTGTTTCGGATTATTTCCCGGTTGAGAAGGAATATGGCTATTCAGTATTTTCCACTGTTTTCAATGCTGAATTCAATAATAAAAAATTAAACATTATTGACTGCCCGGGTGCAGACGATTTTATAGGCAATGCTTATACAGCACTCGGAGTTACTGACCTCGGTCTGATCCTTATAGATTCAGAATATGGCGTGGAGGTTGGAACCGAGAATATTTATCGTACTTGCGGCAAACTTGAAAAGCCGGTTGTATTCGCTCTCAATCAAATGGATAGCGACAAGGCTGACTACGATAATATCGTTGAGCAACTCTATGAGCACTTCGGTAAGAAAGTCGTTCCGATTCAATATCCCCTTGAATGTGGTCCCGGATTCAAGAGTATTATCGATGTATTGATCATGAAAAAACTGGAATGGTCTGCCGAGGGCGGAACGCCCACGATCACTGACATTCCGGAAGATCAACTCGAACGCGCCCGCGAGATGAATAAGGTGCTGATTGAAGCGGCAGCCGAGAATGATGAAAATCTTATGGAGAAATTCTTCGATCAAGGTGTGCTCACTGAAGATGAGATGCGAGAAGGTATCCGTAAGGGACTTGTGGACCGCAGTATTATGCCGGTAGTAGTACTCTCCGCTGCTAAAGATATGGGTGTAAGACGTCTGATGGAATTCCTTGGTAACGTCTGCCCCTTTGTTGATGAAATGCCCGCTCCCCATACCATCAACGGAGAAGAAGTTAAACCTGACAGCAATGGTCCGTTGTCAGTATTCTTCTTTAAGACGAGTGTTGAACCTCATATCGGGGAAGTGAGTTATTTTAAGGTAATGAGTGGCACACTCAACGCCGGTGCTGATCTTGAGAATATAACACGTGGTGGAAAAGAAAGACTCGCTCAGATTTATACTGTGTGCGGAAATATTCGTAATGCAGTGGATACATTGAAGGCAGGCGACATTGGAGCCGCCGTTAAACTCAAGGATGTGCGCACCGGTAATACCCTTGATGAAAAGGGTTGTGAGTATCAGTTTGACTTTATCAAATATCCCCAACCTAAATATCAGCGTGCCATACGTCCAAAGAATGAAGCGGATGCCGAGAAATTGGCAGGAATCCTTAACCGCATGCATGAAGAGGATCCAACATGGATTGTAGAACAGAGCAAGGAACTTAAGCAGACTATAGTGAAAGGTCAAGGAGAGTTCCACCTCCGTACACTCAAATGGAGAATTGAAAACAATGAGAAGTTGCCTGTTGAATTTGCCGAATGTAAGATCCCTTATCGTGAAACAATCACAAGGGCTGCGCGTGCGGATTATCGACATAAGAAACAGTCGGGTGGCAGTGGACAGTTTGGTGAGGTGCACTTGATTATCGAGCCATATTCCGAAGGGATGCCCGAACCTGATTACTATAAATTCGGAAATCAAGAGTTTAAACTTAATGTTCGCGACAAGCAGGAGATTCCGTTGGATTGGGGTGGTAAACTTATAGTATACAACTGCATTGTAGGTGGTGCTATTGATGCGCGATTCATCCCTGCAATCGTAAAGGGACTAATGGATAGAATGGAGCAAGGTCCCCTTACCGGTTCATACGCTCGCGATGTGCGTGTGATGATATACGATGGTAAGATGCATCCGGTAGATTCTAATGAGATATCCTTCCGTCTTGCCGGACGTAATGCATTCTCTGAAGCCTTCAGAAATGCGAATCCCAAAATCCTCGAACCCGTATACGATGTTGAGGTTCTTACGCCGGCTGATACAATGGGCGACGTGATGAGTGATCTTCAAGGTCGGCGTGCCATCATTATGGGTATGAATTCAGAAAACGGTATTGAAAAACTCAATGCGAGAGTTCCTCTGAAAGAAATGTCGAGTTACAGCACATCGTTAAGTTCAATTACCGGCGGACGTTCATCGTTCACCATGGAGTTCGCCCAATATGATCTTGTACCTTCGGATGTACAGGATAAACTCCTCAAGGAATATGCGGCAACTCAACAGGAGGAGTAATTCTCTCGGGCTGAGATCCGCTGCATCTTGTAAATTTATTGATAATCATTATAATTGTTAAGATTAATCTGTAATTCTCACCGATTATCTTAAAAGTAATCCGTGATGCAGGGATGCATCGCGGATTTTTTAATAACTTTAAACTTCCCTTATATTAATCTCTCCTTATGTCACATTAATAATATATTAATCTAACTTTCAGCCATTTCAGCAGTAATAAAAAGTGTCAGATTGTCATTTCTGATATTGTCGTATTATCGGAATTATTGTCGGATTTATTATTAACATTTCTTTTTTATTGTCCAAATTATGGCTACATTAAGTGTCGTGATCGTGCC
>CAMWSV010000028.1 GCA_947177015.1 uncultured Porphyromonadaceae bacterium | reverse complement strand
ATTATGGAATATAAATAATTATCGGACAATAGTCTTAAATGGTTTGTAGATATAGAGTATTAACATACTTTTATAGGATTCTTAAAATTCTATTTCCGGTAGATTTATTTTCACCCTGAAATATTAGATATTTTTGGAAGAATCTTACTATGTGGGTGTGATTTTTTGCTGCCATCGCCATGCATTGCGCATGGTATCGTCGATATCTACTTCGGTTTTCCATCCGAGCACCCTGTTGGCTTTGGAAGGGTCAGCCCATATTTTTTCAATATCGCCTTCCCTGCGTGGTCCGATCTTATGAGGGACCTTGACTCCGGTTGCTCTCTCGAAGGATTCGAGAAGTTCGAGCACTGAGAGTCCTTGACCTGTGCCGAGATTGAAGATTTCGAGTTTATCGGTATCTTTCATCTCCAACATTCTGCGCATGGCTATCACATGAGCCTTAGCAAGATCCACTACATCGATGAAGTCGCGGATGCATGATCCATCAGGCGTATTGTAGTCATCGCCGAATATTGTAAGTTCATCCCGGATGGCTGCCGCTGTCTGCGTAAGATAGGGGATAAGATTCTGGGGAACACCAAGGGGTAGTTCGCCGATCTCAGCCGATGGATGAGCCCCGACGGGATTGAAGTATCTCAGAATGATACTTTTTATAGGGGCGCCTGCGTAAATGGTATCGGTGATGATCTCCTCACATATTTGTTTAGTTTTGCCGTAGGGGGAGGTGGAGGGCTTGATGGGAGCAGTTTCATCAATGGGATTTTGATCCGGCTCCCCATAGACGGTACATGAACTTGAGAACACAATCCCTGCCACATCATATTCCGGCATAAGTTCAAGGAGATTGAGCAGCGAAGTGATGTTATTGCGATAATACAGCAAAGGCTTCTTCACGGATTCATTCACGGCTTTTGAAGCGGCAAAGTGGATTATACCTTTTATCCCGGGATAATCAGTGAATAGTTTACGCAGCGTATTAATGTCGGTAACGTCGCCTTCTACAAAATCCGGACGAATACCTGTGATGTGTTCTATTCCGTCGAGTACCTGAATATTCGAATTGGAGAGATTATCGATAATTACGACCTCGTAGCCTGCCTCCTGGAGTTCGACCACGGTGTGCGAACCGATATATCCGGTACCTCCGGTGACTAAAATTTTAGTCATTTAGATTCTGTTAAGGGGTTATACAATATTAAAACAGTCGTTCGGGATAGACACCTTCATCAACAAGACGGCGGAATTCAGCCACGGTGGCATCGCGGTCTGCAGCGAATGTGACGCCAAACCATTTTGAGGGTGTCTGAAGCACTTTCAGAGTCGCTTCGCCAGACTGAATGAGGTTATTAACCACGGTGGGAATATAGAATTCAGATTTCAGTTCATCGCCATGCTCGTTGAGAAAAGAGATGAAATCGCGCACGGAGTAGTCAAAATAATCGGGAGTGAATCCCCACATATTCATGGATACGTATGAGCCTTCGGGAAACTCTCCTTCGCTTCCATCGGCAAGAGTCTGCACAAGTTTACCATTCTTGCGGCAGATACCGTGACATTCATTTACTCCGGTGAGGAAGCCCTCCTCAGAAACCTCGCATAGGCCGCGACTTACTCCGCCGTTCTCACTCAAAGTATTTTCGATACGGAAGCCCACCATGCAATATTCCCCTTTCTTACCTTCGGTTGAGCGTAGGAAGTCAGCAAGAATCTTAAAAGATTCTGCACCATAATAATCGTCGGCATTGATGACTGCGAAGGGTTCTTTAATCACATCTTTACCCATAAGGACAGCATGATTGGTCCCCCACGGTTTCACACGTTCCGGATTGGGTTTGAAGCCCTCCGGAAGATTGTTGATGTCCTGAAACACAACTTCAACATCAATATGGCCGGCATATTTCTCCACAACTTTTTTTCGGAACTCATCTTCGAAATCGTGACGTATAACGAAAACGATTTTTCCGAATCCTGCTCTGAGAGCGTCATATACGCTATAGTCCATAATGGTTTCACCGGATGGACCAAGAGAATCAAGTTGCTTCAGACCCCCGTAACGACTACCCATTCCGGCAGCAAGAATAAATAATGTAGGCTTCATATTCAGTAGAATATTTTATGATTTTAATAATTTCAGATATAAAAATGCAGTTTTATATAATTTGAATTATCTTATTGATTCAATTTCTTTATATTCGGATCAGTTTAGAGTCTACTGCGGAATAAAAATCTAAGGTTGTGGCGGCTTTTTCCGAAGTAGTATCATTAAGATAATCATGAAATCGAACCAAACAAGTTTTGAATTGGCATTGCGTGAAATATCACGCCGGGCATTCTCAATGGCTTCTATGATCTCTTCTACATTCGCTACATTGATAAAGGGTGCGAATTTTGTTGAAAAAGAGGTTTCCTCATGTGTCATAACATTGAGGGGAGGAATACAAAGATTGGAGATGAAATTCTCTCTTGTCATCCTCGAGAAATAGGAGAGAAGTCGCAGTGATTTTTCTCTTCCCATGGCTGAGACTTCATCAGCATAGTTGCGAAGTATACCTGCCTTGCGTGCGTAGGCATTACGCATTATGTTGCGGAACCATTCGCCGAATTCTGATGTCTCCCCCTCATCAGATGCTAATTGAAAAGCCCTGAGAAAAGAACCTCCGGAAAGACGTGCCAAAGTGGCGCGATTTATTGGATTCACATTCCGTAAATCCAGAAATTTCTCAATATCTTCTGCAGATGGACGTTTCATCTCTACACGTTGCAGACGCGAGTAGATGGTAGGGAGAATGGAGCCGGGATCATTACTTACGCAGATAAATATGGTATCTTCGTAAGGTTCCTCCAAAATTTTGAGGATTTTGTTTGCCGCTTCGATCTTAAGACGCTCGGGAAGCCATATCACTATCACCTTATACTTGTCGGCATAAGTGGAGAGAGATGCAATGCGTGATATTTCATCAGCATCCTGTACATAAATCTTAGGCTGAGAATTTGCACCATTCATTATCTCCATCCATGCAGTAATATCCATAAAAGGTGATTCCTCCATGAAGCGTTTCCACTCATCAGCATAATCTTCGGATCTTTCGAGATTCTGCGAAGCGAGTTTATATATTGGATAGAAATAATGAATATCGGGATCATTCCCGAGGGCTATACGTTTGCAAGAGGCACATTCTCCGCAGGCATCGCCATTAACCGGATTTTCACAATTCAAATAGGTGATGAATGCTCTGGCGGCAAGCATCTTCCCAATGCCTGATGGACCGGAAATCAACAGCGCGTGCGGAATCTGACCGCTGTCTATCATGCGTCGCAGATCATTCACGGCTACGT
This sequence comes from uncultured Porphyromonadaceae bacterium, assembly GCA_947177015.1. Lineage (GTDB taxonomy): Bacteria > Bacteroidota > Bacteroidia > Bacteroidales > Muribaculaceae > Lepagella. The sequence continues at coordinate 12,913 of CAMWSV010000028.1, read as the reverse complement.
TATTACCTATTATCTCAGCAAACTTCATTTTGTAATAAAGTTATAATTTATGCAAAGTTAATCTAATTAATTAGAAAAAGCAAACATATCATAACTAATATGTTAGAATATTTCGCATCAAAAACATTACCCTTGAAATAAAAGAGGCTATTAATAGAATAAAGTGCTTTATCCTGCATGAAATGCAACGGATAAAGCACTTGACAGTTATTGTAGAGAGATTAAAATCCCCTTATCAGTCTTACTACTCTTTAAAAATTTAAATCCATTAGAATATCTGAGAATCCTCAAAATTTCTTGCGACTATATTACGAGAAGACCCACGATTTAGAGAATGAATAAGATTAATCTTCAAATTCGTCTTCCTCGTCATCCTCCCAATCGAGGTAGAAGTCGTCAGCATAAGTTGCTTCTCGGAAGGCAGCCATATCGCGAGAGTCGCGCTTGGTGGGCCTCCCCAATCCCTTGCGGCGATCCACAAAGCCCGAAATTTTAGTCATTTCGAGGAGATCATACTGACTTTGTGGAGTTACGTTTTCAAGATATTCAGGCACAAGTTTCGCACCCAGACGATTTTCAATAACCCCTTTCACGCGGAATGAATATGTAATTGGGGGCTTCCTGACATCGATTACATCACCCGCTTTTACCAGGCGGGAAGGTTTCACAATAGAACCTCCAATTGATACTCTCCCTTTCTTGACAGCATCCGTGGCCATGGAGCGGGTCTTGAAAACTCGCATTGCCCACAACCACTTATCGACTCTTACTTCAGTCTTCATTGTATGCTCCTTTCTAAGAAGTAAGTTAAAAAACAGTTTATATTAAGATCAATAAAGAATATGGTGCTACGAAAGTTCTTCTTATAGTCGAAGGGTATATTTATCTCTTTATTCACTAACATAGTGAGGTATACGCCTTCAATAAATAACTAAATCTTCTCCTTAAGAATTCAAATATACCTATTCGTAAATTCACCAAACTTACTTATGACACTTTACTTTTTATGCGACGGATGAACTTATTATATGACAGATGATTCGTCAATCTATTACAATTATTTCACTCTTTTCAGAGTCAGCACAGGCCGCTTCAAGAGATTGAGAAGTTCCACAGTCTCAGAATCTATCGGCTTGGCATGCGCGGCATCTTCAAGAGCAACTATAAGGCGTGTCTGATTCTCCATGTTAGGACATTCCATCTGAGTCACGAGAATATCGTGGAAGTTAATTGTATTGACTGTCTCCATATCAATATCAATTTTGCCGTTCAGGATATTACATCCCGTATTGCCATGAATCTTGCCCTCATCAATATCAATAACGATATTCATGTCAGGATCTTCAATAGCCTCTTCTTCGATAGAAGTGATGTGCCAGGTGCCGTTAAGGAAATCGAAATTCTGGTGCATAAGTTTCATCACGCAGTCGCCAATGGTATTATAGAAGTAGAGGTAATACTCATCTCCTTCGTGATCCCACGAGTATGTGCGGGTGTCGGCAAGTGCTCCACTGATCTCAGCATCGGTAATGCCTTCCGTTCCACACAATCTCATTGTAGAAGCGATATCGTTGAATGCAAGTTGCTTTTCAGCCTGATTATAGATATATGTGGCATTTATGGTGTTGCAACCATTATTACCATACATCCGTTTTTCCGACGGCACAAGTTTAAGAAACGGAGTGGATTCGCCGACAGCAGGTTTGCCATATACCTCCTCGATGATCCAGTCTCCGGTGACTACGCCTTCCTCAAGATCACTGGCAGAATATGTCTTTTCTGTACGTGAAGTATGAATTTGTTCTCTATCGGTAGGTAAGGAAGTCACTACGGAGGATTGCTTCTCTTCCTCACTTTTGTGATGTTTAATGTAGGGAATCTTCAATGAAGAACATCCCGACAGCAAAATCATCGATATAATTGATAATGAAATACTTTTTGTAATATTCATGTTATAGATTTCTTATTACCTCATTGTGCAATTTCTTTATGATTGAGCATCGTTCAGTCAGAGATAGTCAATCGCTCCAATGTCGGCGAATAGGATATTTGGTAGGTCTGAGAAGCAGTCGCAGTGATGTGGAGTATGTGCAATAGTTCCATATCCAGTTGAGGAGTACGTTCAATTTATTTCTCATACCCAATATTGATACAAGGTGAATCACCATCCATATCCACCAAGCCACCCTTCCGGCAAATGAGAAGCCGGGGAGGTCGGCGACGGCACGGTTACGTCCCACGGTAGCCATCGATCCGCGATCGGAATATTTGAATTTTTTTATAAATTCTCCTTTATTGAGATTCTTTGCGAGATTCTTTGCCTGCTGGATTGCAGGCTGAGCCACCATAGGATAACCTTTTGGATATTCCTCAGTAGCCATCAGGGCGATATCGCCGATTGCGCAGATTGAATCCTCATAGCCTTTTACACGTGAGTATTCATCCACGTAGATTCTGCCGTTGCGTGCCACACATTCTTCAGGAAGGCCGGGCATTGTTTCACCTCTTACGCCGGCGGTCCAGATGAGGGTTTCCCAATATTCTTCATGGCCATCGGCAAAAGATACGATCTTATTATTATAGCCGGTCATGGTGGTGTTGAGTCTTACATCCACCATCAGATCCTTAAGATAGGCAAGTGCTTTGGCTGATGCTTTCTCAGACATGGTGCCAAGAACTTTGTCAGCGCCCTCCACCAGAGTGATCGACATATCATTCGGGTCAAGTTCGGGATATTCACGCGGCAGAATATCACGTTTCATCTCGCCTAACGAGCCGGCAATCTCGACCCCGGCAGGCCCCCCGCCTACTACAAGAAAACTCAGCACCTCGCGCCGACGCTTAGGATCCTTCTCCATCGAGCCGCGTTCGAGGCGGTCAAGAATCTCATCGCGGGTGTGATCGGCTTCGCCGATGGTCTTGATGCAATACACTTCTTTGTAGAGATTATCCATCCCGAAGAAGTTGTTTGTGGTGCCGGCGGCTATTACCAATCGGTCGTAGGAGAGAGTTTCGTATGATGTGGTCACAGTCTTGGAATTGACATCAATATTCTTGACGTGCCCCATGTGGTAGGAGATAGACTTGCTATGCTTGAATTCTCTTCTGAACGGGAATGATATATTGCTCTGTGCCAATGCTGAAGATGCAATCTGATAGAAGAGAGGCGGGAACGAGTGAAAGTTATTTCGGTCGATTACTTTTATATCGAATCGTTCCTTATCAAGCGATTTGGCAAGATTGATGCCTGCAAAACCGCCACCTATTATTACTACAGTTTCTTTTTTCATAATATCAACAATGGGCTATATATTTTTAGTTATAACTCTATTAGGGCGAGATTAGTTTATTTTTTATTATAAAAAGAATGGTTACTTTGATGTGGAACTGCACGCGTTGAAGAAAACGCACCCATGGCAAGAGGAGATGTCGGGATGCCCTTCGAGCGGCTGCCGGATATCGAAGAGGTTGTTCAGGCACTTGTCAAGTTGTTTCCGGAAGGCTTCAATCACGGGAGTTCCATCTTCAAGAGTGGCGGATATATCCTCCAGAAATTCATTATTGATTTTCGGCACCATGTCGTAATCCTCCTTTTTTCGATAATATTCACCTTTCTTTTCACCTCGCGTGTACTTGGCGAAATTCGACTTACGCCTGCTGAGTCTGCCTACCGGATAAATACGCGGACGTATAATGATAGGCTCATTCCTGTCGTGCTCGCGGTGAAGATTGAAAAGCAGTGAATATAATAGCAACTGAAGAAGATTATCCTTCGTATAATCGGATTCAAACAGATGCTCGACCGATGGGGTATCAATTCCAGAACCACCGGTTTTATAGTCTACAATCCGGAGGTTCTTCTTAGCGGTTTCCGAATCGGACCTCGGATCCTTTTCATCAATATCATCAATACGGTCGATGATATATTTCATTGAGATCTCCCTGCCGTCTGCCAACGGATATTTCACTATCCCTTCCACCTCAACTCCATAAATCTTGAATGGAGCAAATCGGAGGTCATAGCGGAGTATGTCGCATATCTGATTCCGGATGATTCCTGCCTGAATATCAGATTCCTCAATCCATTTATCGTCAGGGTGCCGATGATAGAATTGTTTCATTATCTCCCTCTTTACCATACCGAGAATTTTTTCTCGTCCGGCGTCTGAGAGCAGGGAGTCAAGATATTCGGGAGTGATCTCCTGAGGATAAAGTCTCGGATTGCCGTTAGGGTCGCCGAGCCATTTCCCCTGGCGTGAAATCTCATTACTTAATTCACCTTTTGGGGAATCCTCGGGCACATAGAGATGTTTCATCACGTCATGCACGATATTACCTTCGGTAATGCGATCTATCGACGGGGTCGGAGCCGGATCATCCTTTATGTCAAGTATCCCTTTATAATAAAATTTTAATTGGCATGCAGTAAGGCTCTTCAACAGCGAAGCCGACAGGAAGCGATGGTGCCCGGTCTCGTTGCCCCTTATATATTGGTTAAGACGTTGCTGTACCAGGGGGGTGGTCTTTTGGATTATGTTCACCACATCTTCACGGGGCGAAAGACCGAATTTATATTCAATGTGTTTGAGATTCCCTTTGGCGTATATGTATTTCAACTGTTGAAGATAGCGAGATACGCCTCCGGTGAATCCTGTGATGCGACTGTCGTAGATAAATGTGGCGTGGCGCGCCCGGCTTAACATTCTATAGAAATAGTAGCCGAAAAGGTCTTCCTGATATGTGTTGGGTGGCATACCATAGCCCATACGTATTATATTGGGTATGAAGGAGCGTTGTCTCATACGCCCGGGAATAGTACGGTCATTCAGTCCTACCACAATGAGATAGTCAAAATCGATGGAGCGAGTTTCCAGCAGACCCATAATCTGCAATCCGCTTAGTGGCTTACCTTCGAAAGCCACTATCTCTGCCTGCAACAGACGGAACGCTTCGGTAAGGGTCGCTGCTACACCAAGTTTGACATTGTATTTTCTTATTGAATCCTCAAAACGCCTTAGTGCCTCGCGCCATTCAATCGCATGCTGCAGTTCGAGATTCCCTTTCAGCATGGAGTTGGGAGTCTCATCTTTTTTATTGCTTCCGACAAGTACGTGTTCGAGCAATGCGAGTACATCATCGAGATATTTGATAACATCTGAAGATGATGCGTCTTTATCGAGGGGACGGAATATAATTTCGAGGGGAGTCTTACCGTCAATCTTTATTGCACGGGAATGTGATATGTTAAGTTCTGAAAAATCAGTTTCCACTTTCACCACTGATACATGCTGCAGTTCCATACGCCGGATAAACATATTTATGGCGTATGTGGAAAAAATTGAATGAGCGAGAGGATGAGATAGCAAATCTTTTACTTGCTCGAAGTTATATCCGCTGTAATCTTTGGCATCGCGGCGAGCAAGTTGAAGTCTGCGCAAAAGTGAAAGAAATGATGTGATAGCCGTAAGACGCAGCGGATAACCCATCGTAAGATTCACCTTTGTGAGTTCTTTGGGAATTGAGTACAGGAGGGGGAGTAGAAGATTTTCATCCGGCACCACTAAAGCCACTCGGGCATCATCAAATGGTTTATCACCTATTTTATCATGGAGATTCTTGATAATCTCCGTGGCGATTTTAACCTGCATCACACCCGAAGGAGCGGCAATCGTCTCGAGTGTGGCTGGTAATTTCTCGGTGTCGGATGCAATAAGGTAAGATTCCGTCCATTCCGGTTCGGGGAATTGTCGACGGTTAAGACGCACGAAACGTCCTGCTGAATTCTCAGTATCTCCGGCAAGTACCGGCCCTGTGGAGTCCCAGATAAAATCAGTATAGTATTCATCGTCTGCCGGCGCGCGACGACCGAAATCAGACGGACGCAGTTTCTTTAGGTTATTAAATAACTGCCGTTCATTGACTGACAGTGCATTAAATCCCACTACCACTAATTTTTTATAGGGTAGCAACCGGCGTAGTTCTTCCGCATTGCCTGCTTCAATGGCAGAGGATAATTTTTCAACCGCGATACGATATACACCGCCCGAAGAAATTAGATTATACTCTGCCATCCTTTTGTGATAAAGAGTATAGAGAGGATAGAGAATCTTCCACAACTCTATGAATTTATCACGCAGTAAAGACTTTGATTTATCATGGGGTGTATCTCCCTGTTTATAGTCAATGATATTCCAGAATTTTGAATCGTATGACTCTGAAAAATGATAACCGAAGTATTCCTCTATCACTTTTCGTTGCTCTTCATTAAGGAAAGATGATGATATTTTTCTGAAATCCGCAACGTTCAGGAATATCTCTTCGGCTTTTTTACCGGAATCGGCAATCTGCATGTCGATGTCATTGAAATCCTGCATCACGGTTTCACCCCATTTACGGAAGGAGTCGAAACTGACGAGTTTATCGCGTTGCTCAGGAGGTATGGTGGGATCAAGAATTTCGCAATAGCAGTTATAAAGCAGGAAGATGAGGTCAATTCTGTTATTGACCAACCTTCCCGAAAGATCTGCCACAAAATCTGAGATTGTTGTTATTTCCGGCGAAAGCATCCAATCCTTGGAATGATCTTTAAGATATTTCTGGAAGAAAGTTCCGGCACGCTTATTGGGGAATACGAAGCAATACTCATTTGAGCGAGGCATTCCGTCTTTTCCGAATCTCGACATGTATGCCTTGGCAATACTTTCCAGAAAAGGTCGCGGAGTATTGTTCTGCTCGTGAGCAATAGACTCAAATTCCTGAATTTCTGCGGGGTGGATATCTTTGTCGGTCATTGCAGATTATTTATTATTAAAGTGGGTCATTGCAAACGCAAGGCCTGACAGAGCGAATGCTCTTACGGCATCTGCGGCAATCTCAATTCTGTCGGATAGCAAAGGCCGCTGTTCGGCAGGAAACTCTCCGAGCACATAGTCGATCTGCCCACCCTTCGGGAAGTCATTGCCTATTCCGAAACGTAGGCGCGAATATGCTTGGGTGCCCAGTTCGGAAGCGATATTCTTCAATCCGTTGTGTCCTGCATCACTACCTCCCGAACGTAGGCGTATTGCACCGAATGGGAGAGCGAGATCATCTACCAGGATAAGGAGATTCTCAAGCGGAAGTTTCTCTTTATTCATCCAGTATCTTACAGCCACACCCGATAGATTCATAAATGTGGAAGGCTTCAGAATCATTAATTCACAATTCTTCACTTTAGCCTTAGCCATATCTCCGTAGCGGCATGATGTAAACGACACATTGGCATCAGAAGCCAGTCTGTCGGCAATCATGAATCCTATATTATGGCGGGTGTTAAGATATTCCGGGGCCATGTTCCCGAGTCCGACGATAAGATATTTCTTCATTACTTAATCTTATTTGATAATGATAATCTGAAGCGAACTGCTCAAAATCAGGTTTATTATACAACTTTGTTTATAATACAACTTTATAGGATACTTACCGGAAATGATTCGAAGTGTATTCAAAAAAATATGAGACAAAATATATATAATTACAATAATATAAAAAAAGCAGACTACTTCATTTTATTACCGATAAAAAATGGGGGAGAGTAAATATAAAAAGAATCCCGAAGAAGCGGGTGTAATATAAGGATCGCACCCGCCGCTTCGGGCGGCTTCTTTTAATTTCTGAGTTATATCAAGCAGATCGGCAGACGATCGAGACTGATATACCCGACAGTCGATTACTGATTTGCTTTTGCTGCAGCACCACGGGCGGCACGAGTGAGTTGTACGGCACATACAACTGCATTCTTGGCGTTCATCAGTTCGAGACCTTCGAAAGAGAGGTCGCCTACTGCGAGAGATTTGCCAAGACCGAGGTTATCGACGTTTACAACGAGACGCTCGGGAATTTCAGTGTAGGGAGCCTTAACTTTGAGTTTACGCATTGAGAGTGTAAGTTTACCACCGGCTTTAACACCTTCTGCGTGACCTTCTATCTGAACGGGTACTTCCATGATGATAGGCTTCTCGGGGAATACTTCGAGGAAGTCAATGTGAAGCACTGTGTCCTTTACAGGCTGGAACTGAAGATCTTTCAATACGGCCTTTCTTGACTCACCATTGATTTCGAGGTTGATTTCGAAAATATCGGGTGAATAGATGAGTTTGCGAACGTCTTCTGCAGCAACTACAATGTCGGTAGTGATCAAACCGCGCTTTTCGTCGATAGCAACTACTTTCTCACCTTCCTTGAGCGGACCGGTGTAGGGGAGTTCTACGATTTTGCCACCATTGAGAACTGCGGGAATCTTGCCCTCGTTGCGGAGAGCCTTTACTGACTTTTTGCCGAGAATAGTACGGGGTTCGGCCTTAAGATCGAAACTTTTCATTTCTTTAAAAATATTTTAATGTGTTACTCAAATCGGATATCCTGAATTTATATACAGTTTATCCATTCCCATCACACGGGGTCGGAAATTTTCATTTCCATTGCAAAATTACGTAAAAAAATCCGAAATTACAAATATTCTTACCGCTAAGTGTCTCAAATAAAATATAACTCATATAATGTGATTTAAAATTTTGCATTTGGTGACGCATTATTCGGGATTTATGATTACCTTTGCAAGTTGATATAGGGAAAATATGAAGAATATTAGAAACTTTTGTATTATAGCGCACATTGACCACGGTAAATCTACTCTTGCCGACAGATTGCTGGAGCGTACCAACACTATCTCGGCAAAGGATATGGAGGCTCAGGTGCTTGACGATATGGATCTTGAACGCGAACGAGGTATCACTATCAAGTCTCATGCCATCCAGATGGATTATAATCTCGACGGGGTAGACTATACGCTGAATCTTATCGATACCCCGGGACACGTTGATTTCTCATACGAGGTTTCACGTTCTATCGCCGCATGCGAGGGAGCACTGCTGATCGTGGATGCAACGCAGGGTATTCAGGCGCAGACCATATCAAATCTATATATGGCTATCGATAATGACCTGGAGATTATTCCTGTAATCAATAAGTGTGACCTTGAAAGTGCAAATCCCGAGGAGGTGGAGGATCAAATCGTGGATCTCCTGGGATGTGACAGATCGGAAATTATACGCGCGTCTGGAAAGACCGGAATGGGTGTCGATGATGTACTGAAGTCCATTGTCGACAGGGTTCCTGCTCCGAAAGGTGATCCCGACGCACCGCTCCAGGCTTTGATTTTCGACTCCGTGTTCAATCCGTTCAGAGGAATAATAGCATATTTTAAGGTGCTCAATGGCACTTTGAAAAAGGATGATTTCGTGAAATTTGTTGCCACAGGCAAGGAGTATCATGCGGATGAAGTCGGTGTCCTGAAACTTGATATGGTGCCCAAGAAGGAGATATCTGCCGGAAATGTGGGTTACATTATCTCGGGTATCAAGACTTCGAGAGAAGTTAAAGTTGGTGATACGATCACTCATGTGGCTCGTCCGTGTGATAAAGCCATCGAAGGATTTGAGGAGGTGAAACCGATGGTTTTTGCCGGTGTCTACCCCATTGATGCGGAAGATTTTGAAAATCTTCGTGCTTCGCTCGAAAAACTCCAGTTGAATGATGCATCGCTTACGTTCCAACCCGAGTCATCCGCTGCTCTCGGTTTCGGTTTTCGATGCGGTTTCTTGGGGCTCCTCCACATGGAGATTGTGCAGGAACGCCTCAGCCGAGAGTTTGGAATGGAGGTTATCACCACTGTGCCGAATGTAAGTTATATGGTGTACGATAAAAAAGGGAATCCTCCGATCGAAGTACATAATCCGGGCGGACTTCCTGAACTTACACTGATAGACCACATTGAAGAGCCATATATCCGGGCCACTATCATTACTCAGGCTGAATTTATCGGTCCCATCATGACGCTTTGTCTCGGAAAACGCGGAGAACTCGTAAAGCAGGAATATATATCCGGGAATCGGATGGAAATTACTTTTGACCTTCCATTGGGTGAAATAGTGATTGATTTTTATGATAAGTTGAAATCCATTTCAAAAGGATACGCGAGTTTCGATTATCATCTCAACGGATTCCGAGAATCAAAACTTGTTAAACTTGACATTCTGCTCAACGGAGAGAGTGTAGATGCGCTCTCAACACTGACCCATGCCGATAATGCCGTTCGCTTCGGCAGAAGAATGTGTGAGAAACTTAAGGAACTTATTCCGCGCCAGCAGTTTGATGTGGCCATTCAGGCTGCCATCGGTGCGAAGATCATAGCCCGAGAAACTATCAAGGCGGTACGTAAGGACGTGACTGCTAAGTGTTACGGTGGTGACATCTCGCGTAAGCGCAAACTCCTTGAAAAGCAGAAGCAAGGTAAGAAGCGCATGAAGCAGATCGGTAGCGTCGAGGTGCCACAGAAGGCTTTCCTGGCGGTGCTTAAATTGGATTGAGACCTTAAATCTGATTCAATCTTTCGTATCGGAATCATGATGCAGACTGCAAATCTGAATCGGATGTGATGGAAGAGAAGAAAAACTAAAACAACATAACAACATGTCGCAAGTATTTTACACGGCGCGAAAGACGCTGAAGAATTTGGCAAGCGGAGGCAATATGCTGATGTTCGCCACGGTGTTGGCTCTGATAGGAGTCAATCTCCCCTTTACCCATGAATTTTATACATGGCTTTGGACCAATGAAGTAAGATTGCAGATTGGAGATTTCAATCTCTTCTCGCATCATGGGCATCCGATGTCGCTGGCTGCATTCATCAATGATGCGTTGATGGCAGTTTTCTTTTTCAGCGTCGGTCTGGAAATTAAGCGTGAGGTTTTGGTAGGGGAGTTGAGTTCCTTTAGAAAGGCATTGCTCCCGATCATCGGTGCCTGCGGCGGTATGATTGTTCCGGTCATTATCTATTATCTCCTTGCAAGCGGAACGGATTATCAAGGGGGTATGGCAATTCCGATGGCTACGGATATCGCTTTCTCCCTCGGAGTGTTGTCAATGCTCGGAAATAGAGTGCCGATCGGATTAAAGATATTCCTTACTACTCTGGCAGTTGTAGATGATATCGGTGGTATCCTGGTGATTGCTATCTTCTATACCAGCGAAATCAATTTCGCCATGCTAATCGCTGCTGCTTTGATTCTAGTGCTTCTTGCCGTAGCCGGTGCGAGATTCAAGATTCAGTCCAAAATGTTCTATATCGTATTCGGTATTGCCGTTTGGTTCCTGTTCCTGAATGCCGGTATACATCCTACAATTGCCGGTGTACTTGTAGCATTCTGTGTGCCCGCGGTTCCTGTAAATGCACCTGCCGGATTCATCAAGACCATTAAAGAAAATATAGCACACTTTGCAAATAATGACGAAGTATCCCTAAAGTCGCGTTCGATTCTTGGAAAGCAGCAGATGGACTGGCTTAAGCAAATTGAATCAGCATCCGACAAAGTTATCTCTCCTCTTCAGGATCTTGAAGACACACTTAATCCGCTTGTAAACTACTTCATCCTCCCTCTCTTCGCTTTTGCGAACGCCGGTATATTCTTCGGCGGCATGCAGTTGATGGATGCCGTTTCTGGTGTGAGTCTTGCTATCATTTGCGGTCTTGTATTAGGTAAGTTCCTCGGTATTTTCTCCTTCTCTTGGTTCTTTATCAAAACAAGGGTTGTGCCCATGCCTGAAGGTGGAAACTGGCCCAGAATGGCTTCCGTAGCAATGCTTGGCGGTATCGGTTTCACGGTGTCGATATTTATCGCCACCCTCAGTTTCCCGGAGGGATCTCAACTCCTAAATGATGCTAAACTGGGTATATTGCTCGGATCGATTATCGCCGGTATCCTGGGCTATCTGATGCTCAAGATAACCTTGCCGAAGGAGCCGCAGGATCAGGGTGAGTAATCATCGCTGAGAGAATGTGTAATTCTGATATGGAATTACATTTGCAGCCCTTGAGGGCTGAGAAATAAACGAATGTTCCACGAACTAAAAAACCTATATTATGCGTAAATCGACGAGAAGGTATATTCAGTTCAGGACGGAAGTAATATCAGGGATGGCGTTGCTCGCTTTGGCGGGAACGCCATCCCTGCGTGCTGATCTGAGAGGGGATTTATGGTCGGAATTTAATGCCGGATCTATGGCAGAGGCGTTGCCGATGATTGAGGAATCAAAGAAGTCAGGGCAGGCTGCCGGATGGTACTTCAGCGGAATGAAGGCTATGCTGGATTTCGATTTTGATAAGGCTCAGAAAGAATTTGCCGAATATAAACGTGTGGCAAAAAAGAATGGAACCACCACTTATAACGAAGCGGTAGAAGAGGCGTTGCACGGTTTAAACGAGGGACGATTGCAATTCGACAGATTCCAAAATATAGTGGTAATTGATGCGATTGAAGTAGATCGTGACGATTTTTTCAAACACCTCCGTCTGCCTCTTTCGGCAGGAAGGATAGTTGCCGCTCCGGAAATAGTGAAAAATAAAAACGGATGCGGGGAGACAGCCTATATCTCTGAAAGCGGCGACTTGATTATGTGGAGTGAAGATTCTGTAGATGCTGCGGGTGAAGATAATTCAGACGTGTCGGATGAAGAAGTGGTGATGATGGAGGCGGATGTGCTTGCGGACGGCTCGATTTCCGAACCGCGCAAGATAGAAGAACTCGGTATCTATCCTGACTTTCCGTTTCTCACTGCCGACGGCTCTACTCTCTATTATTCAGCGGAAGGCAACAACAGTGTCGGCGGCCGTGATATCTTCATCGCCTCCCGTGATCCCCAGACCGGCGAGTATCGTACTCCGGTTAATGCAGGATTCCCGTATAATTCTGCGGCTGATGATTATCTTCTTGCCATTGATGAGGAAAATGGAGTAGGGTGGTGGGCAACCGACAGGCGTGTACTTCCAGGCAATAAAATAATGCTCTACGTATTTATGCTTCCTGACGGAAGAAAG
>CAMWSV010000027.1 GCA_947177015.1 uncultured Porphyromonadaceae bacterium | reverse complement strand
GTCACAGGATTGGTTATCAGCATCACTTGTCTTGGAGAGGCTGAGAGAGGCAAGAGTGTAAGACGTTCGGGAGCAAAGGAGACTGACCTTATCTGTGTCAGCGGTGATCTCGGGGCAGCGTATATGGGTCTGCAACTTCTGGAACGTGAGAATAAGGTGGCGGCGGCAAGCGGTAATCCCGATTTCCAGCCCGATTTCTCCGGCAAGGAATATATATTGCAACGCCAACTGAAACCTGAAGCGAGAAAAGATATTGTTGAAGCGCTCCGGGATGCCGGTATTCAACCTACATCCATGATGGATGTGAGCGATGGATTATCGTCTGAACTTCTTCACATTTGTAAATCATCCGATGTCGGCTGCCGTGTGTATGAGGATAGAATCCCCATCGATTATCAGACTGCAGTGATGGCTGAAGAGTTGAATATGAATCTCGTCACAGCCGCGATGAACGGTGGTGAAGACTATGAATTACTTTTTACTGTGCCCCTCATTGATAAGGATAAAATTGAGAAGATTCCCGGAGTGAAGATGATTGGATATATCACCAAGCCTTCACTCGGAGCGGCACTCGTGACTCGCGATGGAGCCGAAATCCCTATCCGTGCACAGGGATGGAATGCATTTGCCAATAATGAATGATGGTATTTTAAAGTTGTTTAACATTGCGTTTACTTTTCTTAGCGGATTATTGATTATTTTTGCATTTGAAAAGATTTCATATTGAAAATTATTAAAGAAAATCATAAAAGAAAATTATAAAAATGAGCGAAACGGTAAATATTCGTGAACTTAATGATCTGATAGCATCAAAGAGCAATTTCCTCACCATGATCCGCACCGGCATGCGCCATCGCATCGTGGGTCAGAAGCATCTGATTGATTCACTCCTCATTGCGTTGCTTGCCAACGGACACGTATTGCTCGAGGGTGTGCCGGGTCTGGCAAAGACTCTTGCCATCAAGACTCTCGCCACTCTTGTGGATGCAAAATACAATCGTATTCAGTTTACTCCCGACCTTCTCCCCGCCGACGTGATCGGCACACTGATCTATTCTATCAAGAAGGAGACATTCGAGGTGAAGAAGGGTCCGATCTTTGCCAACTTCGTGCTCGCGGATGAAATCAACCGTGCTCCCGCCAAGGTGCAGAGTGCGCTTCTTGAAGCCATGCAGGAGCGCCAGGTCACTATCGGTGAAGAGACTTTTGCTCTCGACAAACCTTTCCTCGTGATGGCTACCCAGAACCCCATCGAGCAGGAGGGCACCTATCCTCTGCCCGAGGCGCAGACAGACCGTTTCCTGCTTAAGGTAATCATTGGCTATCCCACCAAAGAGGAGGAAAAAGAAATTATCCGACAGAATATCGCTTCTGCGGTAGAGGCTATTCATGCTGTGGTCAGCCGCAATGAAATTACCGAGGTGCAGAAGATTGTAAATATGATATATGTCGACGAAAAGATCGAAAATTATATCGTTGACCTTGTATTTGCCACCCGCGAACCAGCCAAGTATGGGCTGAATGATCTTGAGGATCTCATCGAATACGGTGCTTCGCCGCGTGCATCTATTTCATTGGCAAAGGCTGCGCGTGCATACGCTTTCCTGCAAGGTAGAGGATATGTTATACCTGAAGATGTACGCGCCGTATGCCACGACGTTATGCGCCATAGAATCGGACTCAGTTATGAGGCAGAAGCCAACAATATCAATTCCGATGAAGTAATTACTACAATTCTTGATAAGGTACAGGTACCCTGATCCTGTGCGGATGCTCTAAAAGCATAAGAAATGGATGCCAAAGAACTTCTTAAAAAGGTAAGAAAGATTGAGATAAAAACCCGCGGATTAAGTCAGAATATATTCGCGGGCGAATATCATTCTGCCTTCAAGGGGAGGGGTGTGATTTTCTCGGAAGTAAGAGAGTATCAGCCGGGCGATGATGTGCGCGATATCGACTGGAATGTAACGGCACGCCACAATAAACCTTATGTCAAGGTATATGAGGAAGAGCGTGAATTGACGCTTATGCTGCTCATCGATGTGAGTCGCTCGGAAATATTCGGTGCCAAGGGTGTGGAAAAGAAGGAAATGATGGCTGAAATCGCAGCCACGCTCGCATTCTCTTCTCTGCAGAATAATGATAAGGTAGGTGTGATTTTCTTCAGCGACAGAATAGAGAAATTCATTCCGCCAAAAAAAGGTAAGAAGCATATACTACTTATAATTCGTGAGATTATCGATTTCGAACCCGAGGGTACCGGTACTGATATCCATATAGCCCTTGAATTCCTCACTAATGCCATAAAGAAACGCGCCACATCTTTCTTATTGTCGGATTTCATTGACTCGCACGACTATGCTCATGCGATGATAATGGCAAATAAGAAGCATGAATTAGCGGCAATTCAGGTATATGACGAGCGCGATGCCAAACTCCCGGGCGTAGGAATGATTCATGCCGAGGATCTTGAGACTGGTCAGGTGAGATGGATCGACACTTCTTCCGCAAGTGTGCGCCGTGCCTATGAGAAGGTATGGTATGATCGTCAGCAATTCCTTAATTCCGCGGTGATTCGCAACGGCGTGGAACTCGCCTGTATTCGCACCGATGAGGATTATGTAAAGGCTCTGATTGGGGTGTTCCGAAAGAAATCAATGAGATAAAATAAAATTTGTCTTAATGAAAATTAAGAATATAATATTATCGCTTGCATGTTTTGGCAGTTGCTCGGCAGCAATGGCAGGTCCGGTGATGCTCAATGCCCGGTTAGACTCTGCCACAATGCTAATGGGCAATGTCAATACGTTGCATATCGAGGTAGTTCAGGATAAGGGTGTAAGAGGGAACTTCCCGCTTTTCGAGAAATTCGGTCCGGAAGGGATCGTGACACTCCTTAATGATACTGTTGAGTTGCGTCAGCCCGTAAAGGTGGATACTGTTGATGTAGGAAGCGGACGCATCCAGATCAATTATGAAGTGCCCGTGCAGGTATTCGATTCCGGTTATTATAAATTGCCCGCTTTCGTCTTTGCTGCAGGAAGGGACACGGCGCGTTCAAAAGAATTGCTCCTTACTGTGACTCCGGTGAATGTCACCGCCGATGATCCTATCGCCCCGTATACTGATGTTTCAGATCCGGAAAATCAGTCAATATTTGATAAACTTCCCGACTGGCTGTATTATTACTGGTGGCTGTATCTTCTTGCGATCATATTGATAGTGGGTGGTATATACTTCTGGAAACGCTATCGCAAGGAGGGCACTCTTATGCCGAAGAAGCCTGAAAAGACTCCGTATCAGCGGGCTATCGATGATCTTAAACGCCTGAAGGCACGTAAGTTGTGGGAGTCCGGCAGAGAGAAGGAATATTATACCCAACTCACCGAAATCTTGCGTACTTACCTTGATGGACGCTTCGGTATTCAGGCTATGGAGATGACCTCCGGTGAGATTATGAGTCATCTTGCAGATCTGGGCGATCATGATATACCGCGTGATAAGATGCGCGATGTGCTCGATATGGCAGACTTCGTTAAGTTTGCTATGGTGCGTCCGTTGCCCGATGATAATGTGGCACTCTTCAAGGATGCTGTCGATTTTGTGGAATCTACAAAGCCGCTTGATAATTCTGAAATAAATGTTTCCGCTCGTATAGATAATAAAGTTCCTGAGGATGGCAAGCAGAAAGATGATTCTAACGTCAGCACTTCTGCACATGCCGGCGGAAGATATAAAGGTGTGGGTCGCAGAGGTCGTATGGCGCGCCTTGACGAGACTCCCGATAGAATTTCAGCCAAGCGTTTGAAAGTGGGTAAGAAGATTAATCGAAGAGAATCCTCATCGGGTAATAATTCGGTAAAGCCTGATTCTAACGGTAATGAACGAAAGGAGGTAATGAAATGATGTTCAAGTATCCTTGGGTTCTATGGTTCTTCCTGCTCTACATTCCGTTGCTGATATGGTATTTCAGGAAGAAGAATGCAACCCCGACATTAGGTTTCTCCAATATATCCCCGCTGATGTCGTTGCCGCGTTCGTGGAAGGAGTATCTGATGAAGTTCTCATTTATTCTGAAACTCGCTGCAATCGGCTTGATAATCGTGGCGTTGGCGCGTCCGCAGACCACCGACTCCAAGTCAAAATCACGTATCGAGGGCACAGATATTGTACTCGCTCTCGATATTTCGGGTTCGATGGCGTCTAAAGACTTTGATCCCACGCGATTTGAAGCCGCCAAAGAGGTGGCTGTCAACTTTGTGAATCAGCGCGCCAATGATAATTTGGGTCTGGTAGTATTTGCGGGTGAGTCACTCTCGCTGATGCCTCTTACCTATGACCGGGCTGCCCTTATCAATACACTCCAAAATGTAGAGTTGGGAGATCTTACTGACGGAACCGCCATCGGTGATGGCATAGCGAGCGCGGTCAATCGTCTGGTTACCGGTAAGGCGAAGTCCAAGAGTATTATCCTCCTTACAGATGGCACGAACAACGCAGGCGAGGTGCCCCCTGCCACGGCTGCGGAAATCGCCCGCCAGAAGGGAATCAAGATTTATACAATCGGTGTCGGCACTAATGGCGTGATACATATCACGGATCCGTATGGCTTCTCAACAACTTCTCTTGAAACTAAAATTGACGAGACATCATTAAAGAATATCGCCGAGACTACCGGTGGCAAATTCTTCCGCGCAAAAGACGAGAAGGTGCTCCAGAAGGTATTTGACGAAATCGACAAACTTGAGAAGACTCAACTCGATGTGGAGAGTTTTACAAGGGTGGATGAAGCATTCATGCCGTGGATTCTCGCTGCGCTCTGCTGCTATGCGTTGTCGATGTTGCTCAGATACACAGTGTTGCGCAGATTGCCCTGATCTATCAGGATTAATTATTCGGAATGTCTTGATTAAATTGATTTTACAATGAGTTTTGCATATCCATATATTCTATTGCTGCTCCTCGGGATGCCTGTATATGTAGGATTATATATACTGGCACGGATCGCAAGAAAGAGGAAATTGAATATTTTCGGGCGTGAGACGTCGCTGGCTCATCTCATGCCGTTGGTGTCGCCCTATAAGCCCCCGTTGAAACTTACGCTCCAGGTGTTTGCTTACGCAATGCTTATAATTGCCCTTGCCAGGCCGTGGGGAGGTGTAAAGAGCAGTTCGAATGTCAAGGAGGGTATCGAAGTGGTGCTCGCCGTGGATGCTTCCAACTCCATGCTCGCTCCTTCATCTGCTGAACCCGGCGCTCCTGACAGAATGAGAATGGCTAAGATGATTCTTGAAAAACTTATAAATCGCCTCAGCAATGACCGTGTCGGACTTATCGAATATGCCGGTGATGCATACACACTTATTCCGGTGACGGGCGACTACGTATCCGCAAAAATGTTTCTTAATTCAATCTCTCCGGATGATATTAAGAATCAGGGCACTGATATCGCTTCCGCAGTGGAGATGGCCACTCGCTCATTTTCCGATTCGAAGGATATAGGCAAGTGTATCATCCTCATCACGGATGCTGAGGATTTGGAGGATATGAACGGAGTGCTTGAAGCCGTTAAGAATGCCGCTTCCCGCGGTATCCAGGTCAATGTGGTGGGCGTGGGTAGCGAGACTCCTGTAAGGATTCCAATAGGTGGAAGTTATATGATTGATCCGTCTACAGGGAATCCCGTTGAGACCGGACTTAATGAAGATCTGGCTTTGAAGATTGCCGAAGCCGGTAACGGTATTTATGTAAATGCCGCTAATAAGGATGGAATAAGTGAGTTGGAAAAGCAGATGGATAAGGTGTCGAAGACGGCTCTTGAAAGCAGTTTCACTGCTGTGCACGATGAATTATATGGATTCTTCGGCTGGGCTGCCCTGATTATGATTCTTCTCGATATTTTTGTGGTAGACAGTAAATTCGGCTGGCTCGATAAGATTACATTCTTTAGAAAGGAGGGAAAATGAGAACCGGTGAAAATCATATAAATGGAATTTTCAGAATTTTTATTCTGATTGCTGTGGTTATTGGCGGTGTAATGCCGGCATATTCCCAATCTAACCGTAAGGAACGGCGGCTTATTGATGCCGGCAACACTCTCTATCGCCAGCAGAAATATGCTGATGCTAAAGTGAAGTATAGGGATGCCTTTGCTGCGTATCCTGAGGGAGATGTGGCTAAATTTAATCTCGGTCTGTGCGATATCCGAATGGCTGAGGCCATCAAGGATAATGATTCTATAGCCACCAAACTAAAGACTGAGGCAACCCGATATCTATCCGAGGTGGCTGCTAAAGGTAAGGAAAAACCTGCATTGGCATCTAAGGCCAATTATAACCTTGGCAATATGCAGTTTCAGGCTGAAAATTATCGGGAGGCTATCAATCTTTATAAACAGGCATTGCGACTCGATCCGTCGTTTAGCGATGCCCGTAGAAATCTTCGCATCGCGCAGTTGAAACAGCAGCAGCAGAATAACGATGATCAGAATAAGGATGACAAGCAGGATCAGCAAGACAAGCAGGATCAACAAGACCAACAGGATCAGCAGCAGGATCAACAGCAAGACCAGCAAAATCAACAGCAAGATCAGCAAGATCAGCAGCCTAAGGAGAATGAGATAAGTCCGCAAGCAGCCCAGCAGATCCTGAATGCTGTTGAAAATAATGAGCAGCGTGCTCGTCAATCCAATAATAAAGGTGAAAAGGCGCAAGGTGGTGGTGGCCATCTGAAGAAATGGTAAGTTATGACTACGAAAATCAGACATCTTGTGTTGATTCTCTTAGGAGTGATCGCGTTCGGTTGCTCTCTGAATCTTTCGGCACAAAAGGTTGAACTCAGTCTTCAATCAGGTTCCGGTCGCGGTCCTATTGAGATCGGTGAGCAATTCTATGTATATGTAACCCTTAAAAATATCGATGCCGAACCGGTTCCAATCAGAAATGCCGGAGGGGCAGAGGTGGTGTATTGGACCCTGCGAAGCAGCAGATCTTCAGTGACTTCGATCAACGGCAGAATGTCGCAATCTGTGGAGAAGGTTTATGCCGCTACTTTAATTGCCCGTAAAAAGGGTAACTACACTATCGATCCCATCACTGTGGGTGGCTATAAAAGTAACGCCCTTAAATATTCAATTGTGGATGCAGGTAGCAATCCGGATTCGCGCAGGCAGGCACAGAGTCAGCCTGCGGTATCAGGAAGCAGTAATGATGACAGCGGCATGGACTCATCGCAGGGTGGAGAGTCCGGCGCACCTACCTTTATCGGTAAAGGCAATGAGCAACTCTTCCTGCGAGCCAACGTATCGAAAACTACTGTCTATGAACAGGAAGCACTGGTATATACCGTGAAGTTATATACCACTTATTCATCTATCAAATTTATTGGTGCCACGGAGGCTCCAAAATTCGATGGTTTCGTAATTGAGGAATCGAACGCAATTTCAAATCAACTCACCTTCGAAACTTATCAGGGCAAGCAATATGCCACAGCAGTAATTGCCAGATATATCATCTTCCCGCAGATGTCGGGTAAACTAAGGATTATCGGTAATAAATATACCGTATCTACGGATGCTAATGAGTATTACCATGATCCGATGTTCATGACGCTCACAGTGCGTCGGCCCATCCAGTTGAATGTATCTCCGAATGATCTTGAGGTTAATGTCAAGCCCCTTCCCACGCCGCGTCCGGCAAATTTCTCCGGCGGCGTAGGTAAATTCTCCATTTCCTCTGCATTGAAATCTGATAAGGCAGTGGCAAATCAGGCAGGTTCAATCACCTATACTGTGTCAGGAGAGGGCAACCTGAAATATATTCATCTTCCGGAACTCAACGCAGTATTCCCGGATGCGATTGAGGTTTTCTCACCCACAACAGATGTGCAGACCTCCGTGGGAGCGAACAATGTAAGTGGATCAGTGAAGTTTGACTATTCTTTCATGCCTCTTGAGCAAGGAAGTTTCACCATCCCCGAAGTAGAACTTGTATATTTCAATCCCGCCACTGAGAAGTATGAGACCACTCGCAGCAAGAGTTATCGTCTTACTGTAGGGGAGGGAACAGAATCTTCAAAGTCGCAGGCAACACTCACCTTCAATTCCAACCTTATGAATGTGGACGTTGACAGCATCGCAGAGCAGCGTCCTGAAATCAGAAGTTTTGTATATTGGCTGGCTTATATCATACCCTTGCTCATATTGATTGCGACTGCTATCTGGCGCAGACAATATATAGCCGAGCATGCCGACATGATGGGCATGAGAAGCAAGCGTGCCGGTAAGTTGGCACGTAAGAGACTAAAAAAGGCTGCCAAGGCTATGAATGCAGGCAATCAGGATCTATTCTATGATGAGATACTTAAGGCGGTGTGGGGTTATCTGTCAGATAAGTTGCGTCTCCCCACTTCCGAACTCAGTAGGGAAAACGTGAGTCAGATTCTTGATAATAATAATATGGATCCTCAATTCACGGATAAAATGCTCAAACTCCTTGATGAATGTGAACTGGAGAAATATTCTCCGGCATCCTCGCGTAAGGCTATGACTGACATATACTCTGAAGCCACCGATGTGCTCAATGGATTGCAGACCGGTTTTGAAAAGAGTAAGTCTATTATCAAGAACGATGATGATGATAAGAATGGAGCCGATATCAAAGATGGAGAATCCAAGTCCTCCAATCCAGCAAATATCTCTAATTCCCCGGATAAATCCAAATCTGATAATATCAAAGTCCTGTCCGCAATAGCGATCATGCTGATGTCAGTGACTTCAATGTTCGCTTCATCAATCGAGGCTGATGTGCGCATGGCGGATGATGCCTATAATAAAGGTGAATATTCAGAGGCTATAAGGCTCTACGAAGATGTTATCAAGGAGAATGGAGTGTCGGCACCGCTATTATTTAATCTCGGCTGCGCTTATTATAAGACCGGCAACGAAGGAGAGGCGCGTCTATATTTGGAACGTGCCAAACGACTTGATCCTTCCAACAAGGTTATATCGCAGGATATATCCTATATCCAGTCACGTGTGGATGATGCCAATAAGGCTGAACTCAAAGGTAAAAAAGGCAATGTACTGCCCGACCAGCCCGGATTCTTCAAGCGCGCCCAAAATAAGATTGCAGTTGATACATCATCCGATGCCTGGGCAAATTTCGCGGTGATGGCATTCATTCTTCTTATTCTCTCTGCGGCAGGATATATCTTCAGTCCGAGTGTGAGATTTAAAAAGATCGGATTCTTCAGCGGACTCATTTTCCTCGTCTTCACAGTGATATTCGTTATTTTTTCGGAGATGGCGGCTTCTCATTTTGAAAGTAAAGATGAAGCAATCATAACATCTTTTAAAATCACACTTACTTCCGATCCTCTTGATGCAAAATCAGAGATAGGGTTCCCGTTGAATCGGGGTACTAAAGTGACTATCCTGGAATCACAACTCAACGAAGATGGAAATATCGGCTGGTATAAGGTGATGCTCAATAGCAGTAATATTGGATGGATACCCGCATCCGACATCACAGTAATTTAAAACGCATATAATTTTCACAATTCATAAAATATATAGTGTTTCCGGAAGTAAGTAATAAAATAAAATCTTATTTCCGGAAAATTTTTAAGAAATCTTGCCACTCCAGACAGAGGGCGTAAGATAGTAAAGTATAGATTGAAAGAGAGTTAAATGTGATTTGGTATATGTGTTGAAAAAGTTCTTGATATTTTTATGTTGTATAACATTTAATTTTTATATCAAAAATTTTGTAATTACCTGAAATATTGTTTAATTTAGCAAGTGAAAGACCGCCGCAACTCCTCAACGGTCAGATTAGGGAAGTTATTTTTTTTCATTCGCCTAATCAGTAATTATTTATAACTACAAAAATACTGACCTTATGAGCAAAACAATCAGCTTTAACGAACTTCGTCGTCTCAAAGACAGTTTACCCGATGGCGCTACTCATCGCATCGCCGACGAACTCAATCTCACAGTTCAGACTGTACGCAACTATTTCGGAGGAGTAAATTACCAGTTTGGTAAAAATATCGGAATGCACATCGAGCCGGGTCCCGACGGCGGCATCGTAGTGCTTGACGACACTACTATCTACGATATGGCTCTCAAGATTCTTGAAGAGGAGAAGCAGTAAATTCCCCTTCCAATAAGTTATCTTCTTAAGTATATACGCAAGCATCCCTTATCAAAATAGATGAGGGATGCTTCGTTTCTATCCCCTCCCTTTGTGTCACTTCAATCCCATGATCCATGAATCACTTCATGGACTTCAAATTCCCACAATCCATGAGTCACTTCATTCGCTTTTTTATTCCTACAATTCTACTATCGCTTTATTCGCTGCATATCGCCACAAACCTTAAAGTCGCTTCATTCGTTTTATGATTGATAAAGCCTCTTAAGTTTTATTATTGAGAGTCAATCGGTAAAACTCACAGATTTCGGTGAATTTTTATTCGTTTGGTGAGATTTACCTAAATAACTATTAAATATATTTCAAAAGTTATGGAATCAAATGAAGTAATCTACTTTCAGCATATAGTACACAACGATCTTTATCAATTTCTACTCCGCAAAAGGGCGATAGATGAGCACCTGCCTAAGTGTCCGGATGTGGAGGATAAATGGAGCGAAGTGGCAGAATCATATTTACCTGATGGAATACGCGAATTTCAGAAATATCCTATCGTCTCGCTCGGATGGATGATGTTTATCGGGATGGCTATGGCATACTATTGGGACGCCGACTGGAGCAAGATTTCCGACCGGACAGATATATATGAAATGATTCGCGATAAAAACGGATATGATTATCTTGACGATACTGTGGTAAACGATATTTTGGGTTATGAAGGTGAAAAGGGGGAAAGAGTGCAGAACTCCGTTGCCGAATGTGCATCACGTGTCTACACGATGCTCACACATAATCATATCGAGCCGGGCACAGAGACAGCATTTCATTGCTATGTGGTGGCCCTGCAGGAAATGTATCTGATGGGAATGGCTGTGGAACTTAATGCACTGGGTTATCACATGACGGCTTTCAATCCCTCCGACAATTAATATCCCCCCGGGTTCTTACTTCACAATGAATCCCACTGGCAATCTGTTCCCTCCTGCGATTTAAAAACATCGGTTGCAGTGTGTGTTATTGTTAAAGGGATGTAATATTTTTAATAAGCGCACTAAATATTTTGGGAAGTGTAAAGCATATACGTTGATTTTTTATTAATTTTGCAGTTTAAAAGTATAAACTGTAAATGATATTCCCGGATTCATTTGAAAATAAAATAGGATTCGATAAGATTCGTGAGTTGGTAAAAGGTAATTGTTCCGGACCGATCTCTGCTAAGGAAGCCGAAAAAATGGCGTTTTCATCCGATTATAATGTGGTGATACGCCAGTTATGGCAAACTTCAGAGATGGTGAAGATTATCCGCGACTCGCTTGATTTCCCGTCGGGAGACGTCAGCGAGGCTTCGGGTGCGGTTGCTGAGTTGAAGGCTGAGGGTGCATACCTCAGTCCGAAACGTCTTTTAGCATTGCTCAATATGATGCGGCAGGCTGAGGAAGTCTCAGCGTTTTTCCAACACGAAAATAAAGAAGATGGTGAGATAATCACTTTCCCGGCACTCTCTAAAGTAGTGGAGCGTCTTGCCTCCTTCCCCCAACTTATAAGTGCGATCGATTCCACCGTCAATAAATTCGGTGAGATAAAGGATACTGCATCAGATAAATTATATGATATTCGGAGAAGTCTGCAGCAGGCTGCCGGATCTATGTCGCGTGCGATGCGCCGTGTGCTTGATCGGGTAGCGGCTGAAGGAATAGTTGACAAAGATACCTCGGCTTCCATGCGCGACGGCAGACTGGTGATCCCGGTGGAAGCATCCAGGAAGCGTTCTATTCCCGGTATCGTTCATGACTCTTCCGCTACAGGAAAGACCGTATTCATCGAACCTCTTGAGGTAGTCGAAGCATCTAATCGTATGCGCGAATTGCGTATGGATGAGCATCGCGAGGAAATTGAGGTTCTCAAGATTCTTGCTGCAAAAATACGCCCTTATGGAAGTGATATTTCTGCTTGTTGCAGAATCCTCGCGCGGTTGGATTTTATACGGGCAAAAGCGAAGTTCGCTATAGAAGTGGACGCACGGATGCCTCATGTAGAGCGTGAAAGGATCATCGAACTTTATCACGCCATGCATCCACAGTTGCTTCTATCATTGAAAAAACAGGGTAAAGAAGTAATTCCGCTTGATCTGACACTTGATGATAAGAATAGAATTCTGATTATTTCCGGTCCGAACGCCGGTGGTAAATCCGTCTGCCTGAAGACTGTAGGTGTCGTACAGTATATGTTGCAGTGCGGATTGCTCCCTACCGTGTATGAGAATTCGCATATCGGTATTTTTGATAATATCTTTGTGGATATAGGGGATGAGCAGTCGATGGAGTCTGATCTCTCTACGTATTCTTCTCACCTGAAGAATATGAAGTTTTTCCTGCAACATTCTTCTCCCCGAACTCTTATCCTTGCCGATGAAATGGGCTCCGGCACCGAGCCTCAGATAGGTGGGGCACTGGCTCAAGCCATTCTTGAAAAATTATCGAAAAAGAAGTGCCTCGGTATCATTACGACTCACTATCAGAATCTTAAGACATTCGCGGGCGAAACCGAAGGTTTTATAAATGGTGCGATGCTTTATGATAGACAGCATCTCCAACCATCGTTCCAACTCTCGATCGGCAATCCGGGCAGCAGTTTTGCTGTGGAGATTGCACGCAAAATAGGACTTGACGCCGATGTTATTAATAAGGCGCAGGAAATCGTAGGTAGTGATTACGTAAATCTCGACAAGTATCTGCTCGAGGTAGCGCGCGACCGCCGTTATTGGCAGAATAAACGTCAGAATATTAAAGAGAAGGAATCCAGGCTTGACGATCTTCTGTCTAAATATGAAGATAAGGCAGATGATCTTAAGTCGCAACGCAACGCTATCCTTCACGATGCCAGGGCAGAGGCTAAAGAGATTCTCGCCACGGCAAATGCACGTATCGAACGTGCCATTCGCGAGATACGCGAGGCTCAGGCAGAGAAGGAATCCACTAAAAAGATCCGAAACGAATTTGAATCATATAAGAAGTCAGTGGTTGAATCCGAGTCGGAAACCGAACGTATGAATGTGCCGGAAGCGTTGCAGTCACTGCGCCATAAGAGCAGACGCAGCAAGGAGAAGGAAAATACTCTTGTCAGAAAGAGTGTTCGCCCGGTTGATACCCGAAAGGAGTTAAGCGCGGGAGACTATGTTAAGATGAAGGACGGAAATGTCACCGGCCAAGTAATTCGTATCGAAGGTAAGAAGGCGGAGGTGGCATTCGGCGCGCTACGCACTATGGTAGAGGTCTCAAAATTAATTCCCTCCTCCGCTCCTAAGGAGTCTGCCCTCACCAAAATCGCTACCATTTCAGACTCGACTTCCGGAGCCTCGCGTGAACGCCAGTTGCATTTCAAGACTGAAATTGATGTGCGCGGAATGAGGGGAGATGAGGCTCTGCAGGCTGTGATGTATTTCCTTGACGATGCGATTCAGTTTAATGCAAGCCGACTTAGGATACTCCATGGCACCGGGGCAGGTATTTTGAAGACTCTGATCCGACAGCAACTTAATGCTAATCCGGCAGTTGTAAGTTTTCGCGATGAAGATGTAAGATTCGGCGGAGCAGGAATCACAGTCGTGGATCTTGAATAGGGGAGTACATATAGAATATTTAATTCACATTGAGTAGTTAATTCACATTGAATATAATTCAAATTTGAATATAAGATATATACTGATTTAAGATGAAATCAAGTTATACAGGTTTATGGTTGCTGTTGGCAACGGCACTTGCCGTAATACTCGTAATATCATTTTCTGACGATATCACAATCGGTAATTATACGGTAAAGAAGGCACCTTTTCAGGAAACTCTGCTTTCCGATAAGGCAACCGAACTTAAGGAAAAGGCTGTGCAGGATTCCGTGTTGCAGGCCAATCGTGATGAAGCCGAGCGCAAGCAGAGGAAAGTCAACGTAGACTCCACCTCTCATTCCATTCTTCTCATCGGCGACTCCATGACTCTGAATATAGCACTCCGCATGGCGCAGTATGCCAAGGCCAATGGTCATATTTTCCATTCTGTCAATTGGGACTCCAGCGGCACCGTGAAGTGGGGCAAATCTACTCATCTCGCTGATTATATCAAAGAGTTCGGGGCTACTTACGTTTTCATCTCCTTGGGAGCAAACGAATTATATATTAAGCAACCTAAATCGCATCTCAAATATATCGAATCTATCCTTGATCAGATAGGAGATTTACCATACGTATGGATAGGTCCGCCCAACTGGAAGGAGGATTTCGGAATAAACGATCTGCTGGAAGCCACATGTGTGCCGGGCGGATTCTTCCGAAGCGCCGGAATGGAATTCGAACGAAAGAAGGATGGAATACACCCGACCCGCAAGGCATCTGCCCTTTGGGTAGACAGTATTGCACGCTGGATGCCTAAATCTTCGCATCCCATCCTTATGAATCTCCCTCCGGATTCGATAGGGGAGGTGTCGCCAAATCTCAAATATATGAAGGCTACCGATAATTAAAAGTACTTAAGCAAGTTTTTATTTTAATGTATTCTATTAATTGCATTAAATTTTAAACTGACTTTTATATTTGATTTAACTTCTCAACTTGTATCCCAATTATGGTTCATTTCGAACAACTCATAGATAATCTTCCTCTTGTCGGGCGCAATCTGCTGTCGATGCTCCAGTATGATCCTTCTGCCCCGATGTTATTCTCATCCGGTCTTTTTTGGATGCTGTTTATCCTCATCCTGCCTATTTACTCCCTGCTCAAAGGCAGTAAGTCAAAGATGGTACTGTTTGTAGTAGGATTCTCTCTCTATTTCTACTATAAATCATCGGGCATGTTTTTCCTCATGCTTATAGGTACATCTCTGGTTGACTGGCTTATCTCGCACTTTATTGCCAGTGCCCGCCGCAAGGGAATTAAAAAAATGTGGATGTGGATTTCAATCACCATCTCACTCTCTATATTGGGATATTTCAAATATTCCAACTTCTTCTTATGGAACTGGAATCAGATGGTACAGGGAAATTTCCAGCCTCTCGACGTCATTCTTCCGGTGGGAATATCCTTCTACACGTTCCAGTCTATCTCTTATGTGGTGGATGTATACAAGCAGAGAATCCATCCTACTCGTAATTGGTTTGATTACCTCTTTTTTCTCTCCTTCTTCCCGGCATTGGTGGCAGGTCCCATCGTTAGAGCCGATTACTTCCTCCCCCAACTTAAGAAAAACCTGCGTCCTACATCCGCTATGATATGGAGCGGATTATGGTTGATTATTATCGGTATTATCAAGAAAGCGCTTATCGCCGACTATATCGCACAATACAACGACCTAATCTTCAACGATCCTTCACTATATACCGGTGTTCAGACTCTGATGGGTGTGCTCGGATACACTATGCAGATCTACTGCGACTTCTCCGGATATTCCGATATGGCGATCGGGCTTGCTCTCATTATGGGATTCCGCCTTGGAATTAACTTTAACTCTCCTTATCAGAGTAAAAACCTCACTGAGTTCTGGCGCCGTTGGCATATCTCGCTCTCATCGTGGTTGAGAGACTATCTTTATATCCCCCTCGGTGGTAACAGAAAAGGTACATTCCGCACATATCTCAACAACTTCCTCACCATGCTTATCGGCGGATTATGGCACGGCGCGGCTTGGAAGTTTATATTTTGGGGTGCCATGCACGGTGTCGGACTCGCTATTCATAAGGCTTGCAAGCCGGTGCTTGAAAAGATCCCAAACAACTGGTTCGTGGTATTTATATCCTGGGCGCTGACTTTTGTATATGTTTCCCTTCTCTGGGTATTCTTCCGCGCAGCCGACTTCAGCCAATCAATTCAGATAATAAAGAACATATTTGTAGATTTCTATCCCGATCAGATAATCCAGTTCGCCGGGCAGCGCCCGCAATGGTGCATCATGATGGGTGTGTTGATCGTATGCCACTTTATTCCTGAAAGTTGGGGCGAGAAGATTGAAACATGGTTTATCAAGATGCCCTGGTTAATCAAATTAGGTATTTTCATAGTGGCTGTTCAACTTGTAATAGAATTCATGACCGCCGAAGTGGCTCCCTTTATCTACTTCCAGTTCTGGGGGGCGCGGCGCGGGGCAGGCCGCCGGAGGGGGGCTCGGATACACATCTCCGAGCCCCCGCTCCTGCTGAGCGGCGGCGGTGGGGGGGTCTGG